>JAEZKH010000231.1 GCA_023415515.1 Actinomycetes bacterium | reverse complement strand
ATGCTGCAGTGCAACGGTATTCGCCGCATACTCGCAGCCCCCCGGTGACGACGATCCACCGCCTTTCTAGGCGATGTGAAACCGCGACCCTTGCAAACTCTCAGGCGAGAGCCGGGTTTCTGGCATGCTGGGTGCCATGACTGAGCCGCAGTTCGGTGGCACGGAGGGATCACCGCCCCCTCATCAGCAGCAATACCCACCGCCGCCCCCCGGCTACGCGGCCCAGCCGCCGGGTTATCCGCCGCCTGGTCCGCAGTACGGCCAATATCCGCAGGCCTATATGGACCCCTCGGCCCCCTACGGACGCCATCCGGTGACCGGAGAACCTTTGTCCGACAAATCGAAGATGGTCGCCGGGCTGCTGCAGCTCATCGGGCTCTTCGGCCTTGTCGGCATCGGCCGCATCTATCTCGGCAATACCGGACTCGGTGTCGCACAACTGCTGGTGGGCCTTGTCACCTGCGGTATCGGCGCGGTGGTGTGGGGCATCATCGATGCCGTGCTGATCTTCACCGACAAGGTTCGCGATTCGGATGGACGCCCCCTTCGTGAGGGCACCTAACACCGCGACCAGCGGCCGCGCTCGCCCCTACGTCGTCCTCGGCGCAGGGGCGGTGCTCGTCGGCAGCCTCGTCTACGTCGGCCTCGCCGACCCTCACAACCCCCGCTTTCTCTTTCCCGCGTGCCCGTTCAAGGCCTTGACGGGGTGGAACTGCCCGGCATGCGGTGGGCTCCGCATGACCCATGACCTGCTGCACGGCGACCTGGCAGCCGCGGTCGTCGACAACGTCTTCTTGCTCGTCGGACTGCCGGCGTTGCTGGCGTGGATTGTGGTTCGTTGGCGCACCGGGCGGCCGGTCTTCACAACGCCCGCGATCGCCGTGATCGCCGTCCTGGCGGTGGTGTGGACAGTCGTGCGGAACACCCCCGGATTTCCGCTGGTCCCCACCCTTCTCGGCGGGTAGAAACTTAGCTGCGCTGATATCATTTTCGTAGGGCCACCGCAGTCCCGGACGATCACATCGCCAGACCGCGGAGGTAAATCTCAGTGCTGTTCTCGGCATTGCCGCATGCCCAAGGGCTCTACGATCCGGAGCGCGAATCCGACTCCTGCGGAGTCGCGATGGTCGCCGACATCCAAGGCAGGCGATCGCACTCCATCGTCGCCGACGGCCTCGTCGCGCTCGAGCACCTCGACCACCGCGGCGCGGCGGGCGCCGAGACCAACAGCGGGGACGGCGCAGGCATCCTGCTCCAGTTGCCCGTCGAGCTGTTCCGCGACGTCGTCGACTTCGACCTGCCCGCACCATCGGCAGACGGCTGCAACACCTTCGCCGCTGGAATCTGCTTCCTGCCCACCGACCCCACAGAACGAGCACGGGAGTGCGAGCAGATCCACGCGATCGCCGACGACGAGGGCCTTCAGGTCCTCGGCTGGCGCGACCTGCCGGTCGACCCCGATGGGGCGGACCTCGGGGCCACCGCGCGAGGCTGCATGCCCTACATGGCGCAGATCTTCGTTGCGGCGCCCGACCGTGTCGGCGGCATCGATCTCGACCGCCGCACATACCCCTTTCGCAAGCGCGCGGAGGCACGCAACGTCTACTTTCCCTCGCTGTCCAGCAGAACGATCGCCTACAAGGGCATGCTGACGACGACTCAACTGCCGCAGTACTTCCCGGATCTCCGTGATGAACGGTGCCGCAGCGCCATCGCTGTCGTGCACAGTCGCTTCTCGACGAACACCTTTCCGTCCTGGCCGCTCGCACACCCGTTCCGGTTCGTCGCCCACAACGGCGAGATCAACACCGTGCGCGGTAACCGCAACCGGATGCACGCCCGCGAGGCCATGCTTGCCAGCGACCACATCCCCGGCGACCTGGCTCGCCTTTCGCCGATCTGCGTACCCGAGGCTTCCGACTCGGCGTCGTTCGACCAGGTTCTCGAGCTTCTCCACCTCAGCGGCCGCAGCCTGCCGCACGCCGTGCTGATGATGATTCCCGAGGCGTGGGAGAACAATTCGTCTCTGCCCCAGCCCGTTCGGGACTTCTGGCAGTTCCACGCATCGCTGATGGAACCGTGGGACGGACCGGCATGTGTGACGTTCACCGACGGCACCGTCGTCGGAGCTGTGCTGGACCGCAACGGATTACGGCCGGGGCGGTGGTGGCGCACCATCGACGACCGCGTCATCCTCGCGAGCGAGACCGGTGTGCTCGACGTGCCGTCGGCCCAGATCGTCGCCAAGGGCCGGCTCGAACCCGGCAAGATGTTCCTCGTCGACACCGCAGCCGGACGCATCGTTGCCGACCACGAGATCAAGTCCGAACTGGCCGGCGCGCATCCATACGGAGAATGGCTGCACGCAGGCCTGCTCGATCTGACGACGCTTCCGGAGCGCGCCCGCGCGCAGCCCAATCACGAGTCCGTCGTCCGCAGGCAGATCGCGTTCGGCTACACCGAGGAGGATCTGCGAATCCTGTTGACGCCCATGGCCGCATCGGCCGCCGAGCCTCTTGGGTCGATGGGCACCGACACGCCGCCCGCGGTTCTGTCTCGACGGGCCCGGGTGCTCTACGACTACTTCGTCGAATTGTTCGCGCAGGTGACCAATCCGCCGCTGGACGCGATACGCGAAGAGATCGTCACCTCGATGGCGCGCGTCATGGGGCCGGAGCAGAACCTGCTCGAACCGTCGGCGGCGTCGTGCCGCCAGATCAGGCTCGCATGGCCGGTGCTCGACAACGACGAACTCAACAAGATCGTCCACATCAACGACGACGGAGAACATCCCGGCTTGCGCGCGACCGTGCTGCGCGGCCTTTACGACGTCGAACGCGGCGGCGCGGGCCTGGCCGAAGCCATCGACGACCTGCGCACCCAGGCATCCGACGCGATCGCCACGGGAGCACGAACGCTCGTCATCTCCGACCGGGACTCCGACCACATTCGCGCACCCATCCCGTCGCTGCTCGCCGTGTCGGCGGTGCACCACCATCTGGTGCGCACCAAACAACGCACCCAGGTTGCCCTTGTGGTCGAAAGCGGCGACGCCCGCGAGGTACACCACATCGCCATGCTGATCGGGTTCGGCGCCGCCGCGGTCAACCCGTACCTCGCGTTCGAGTCCATCGAGGACCTCGTCCGCGAGGGCGAACTCACGGGCATCGAGCCCGCCGCCGCCGTGCGCAACTACCTGAAGGCGCTCGGTAAGGGCGTGATGAAGGTGATGAGCAAGATGGGCATCTCGACCGTGTCGTCCTACACCGCGGCGCAGGCGTTCGAAGCGATCGGGCTCGACCGCGACGTGGTCGACGAATATTTCGCGGGCACGCCGACTCAACTCGGCGGAGTCGGCCTCGACGTGATCGCCGAGGAAGTCAAACTGCGGCACCGCCGCGCCTATCCCGAGAACCCGACCGAGCGGGTGCACCGCAGGCTCGACGTCGGCGGCGAGTACGCCTTCCGCAGGGAGGGGGAGCTCCACCTGTTCACCCCGGAAGTCGTTTTCCTGCTGCAGCATTCGACCCGCACGGGACGATACGACATCTTCCGGCAGTACTCCGACGAGGTCGATCGGCTGTCGAGGGAGGGTGGCACGCTACGCGGGCTGTTCGAGCTGAAGACCGGATCACGGCCGCCGGTGCCGCTCGACGAGGTCGAGCCCGTCGACTCCATCGTCACCCGGTTCAACACCGGTGCGATGAGTTACGGATCCATCTCGGCTGAAGCGCACGAAACCATGGCCGTCGCGATGAACAACCTCGGCGGCCGGTCCAACTCGGGCGAGGGCGGCGAAGACGCCGACCGGCTCTACGACGGGCGCCGGCGCAGCGCCGTCAAGCAGGTCGCCTCCGGCCGATTCGGGGTCACCAGCGATTATCTGGTGCACGCGTCGGATATCCAGATCAAGATGGCTCAGGGCGCCAAACCCGGTGAGGGCGGCCAACTGCCGGGGTACAAGGTCTACCCGAACATCGCCAAGACCCGGCACTCGACGCCGGGCGTCGGGTTGATTTCGCCTCCGCCGCACCACGACATCTACTCGATCGAAGACCTGGCGCAGCTCATCCACGACCTGAAGAACGCCAACTCCGACGCGCGTGTCCACGTCAAGTTGGTCAGCTCGGTCGGCGTCGGCACCGTCGCCGCCGGGGTGTCGAAGGCACACGCCGACGTCGTCCTCATCTCCGGATACGACGGCGGTACCGGCGCCGCACCGCTGACGTCGCTGAAGCACGCCGGGGCACCGTGGGAGATCGGGTTGGCCGACACCCAGCAGACCTTGATGCTCAACGGGCTGCGCGACCGCATCACCGTGCAGTGCGACGGTGGTATGCGCACCGCGCGCGACGTCGTGGTGGCCATGCTGCTCGGGGCGGAGGAGTTCGGCTTCGCCACCGCTCCGCTGGTGGTTTCAGGATGCGTCATGATGCGGGTGTGTCACCTCGACACATGCCCGGTCGGCGTCGCCACCCAGAACCCGGAACTGCGTGCGCGATTCAACGGCAAGCCCGAGTTCGTGGAGAACTACTTCCGCTTCGTCGCCGAGGACATTCGGCGATACCTCGCCGAACTGGGCTTCCGCAGTGTCGACGAGGCGGTCGGCCAGGTGGAGATGCTCGACACCGCACACGGGGTCGCGCACTGGAAGGCGAACGGGCTGGATCTGACCCCGATCTTCACCGTGGCGACCAATGCCCACGACCCCGGACAGTCGCCGCGCAGACGCCTCCGCAACCAGCAGCACGCGCTGGATCAGGCTCTGGATCAGACGCTCATCCAGCTTGCCGAGGGCGCGCTCGAGGACGCCCACCCCGTGCGGCTGGAGTTGCCGGTGCGCAACGTCAACCGCACCGTGGGCACCATGCTCGGCGCGGAGGTCACCCGCCGGTACGGAGCGCAGGGTCTGCCCGACGACACCATCCACATCACGCTCACCGGGTCGGCCGGCCAGTCGATCGGCGCATTCCTGCCGCCCGGCATCACCCTCGAGCTGATCGGTGATGCCAACGACTATGTGGGCAAGGGCCTCTCGGGTGGGCGCGTCATCGTGCGACCGCCCGACGACGTGCTGTTCCTTCCCGAGGACCACGTGATCGCGGGCAACACGCTGATGTACGGCGCGACGTCGGGCGAGGTGTTCCTGCGCGGACGGGTGGGCGAACGGTTCTGCGCCCGTAACTCCGGTGCACTTGCGGTCGCCGAGGGTGTCGGTGACCACGCTTGCGAGTACATGACCGGAGGCCGCGTGGTGGTGCTCGGCGGCACCGGTCGCAACGTGGCGGCGGGCATGTCCGGCGGGATTGCCTACGTGCTCGGTCTCGACCCGGCGATGGTGAACCGCGAGATGGTCGAGTTGCAGCAGCCCGACCCTGAGGATCTCGCCTTCCTCCACGACGTGGTCACACGGCACGCGCGATACACAGGTAGCGCGGTGGCTGCCTCGGTTCTGTCCGATTGGCCAAGGCGCAGCGCGGAATTCACCAAGGTCATGCCGACCGATTATCAGCGTGTGCTGACCGCGACCCGGATGGCCAGGGCAGAGGGCCGCGACGTCGACACCGCGATCATGGAGGCCAGCCGTGGCTGACCCGCACGGATTTCTCGAGGTGCCCAAGGTCGATGCGGCCAAGCGCCCCGTCGACGAGAGAGTCGGCGATTGGCGCGAGGTCTACGAGCGCCAGGACCCGCTGGAGCGGTCCCGCGAGGTCTCCCAGCAGGCCCGGCGGTGTATGGATTGCGGGATCCCGTTCTGCCACTCCGGGACCGCAGGCTGCCCGCTGGGCAACCTCATTCCGGAGTGGAACGACCTCATGTGGCGCGGGGAAGGCCGCGCCGCGATCGAGCGCCTGCACGCGACGAACAACTTCCCGGAGTTCACAGGGCGGCTGTGCCCCGCGCCGTGCGAGAGCGCGTGCGTGCTCGGCATCAACCAGCCCGCCGTGACGATCAAGCAGGTCGAGGTCTCGATCATCGATGAGGCGTTCGCACACGGGTGGGTCGAGCCGGAGCCGCCCGGGCGCCTCACCGGCAAGTCCGTCGCCGTCGTCGGGTCGGGTCCGGCGGGCCTCGCGGCCGCGCAGCAGCTGACGCGCGCCGGGCACACGGTGGCGGTCTACGAGCGGGACGACAGGATCGGAGGACTTCTCCGGTACGGCATCCCCGACTTCAAGATGGAGAAGCGCCACCTCGAGGC
>JAEZKH010000183.1 GCA_023415515.1 Actinomycetes bacterium | reverse complement strand
GATAATGATAATGAAGTATCGTACCACGATTCGTCCAACGAATCGTTGGATAGTAGAAAAGTCAAGGAAAATAAGCCTGTAAAGCATAAGTACGGAGAATATAAACACGTTCTGCTCACCGATGCCGAGTATGAGAAGCTTTGCAAGGATTACGGAGAGGATATTGCAAAGAGGGCTATTACCTACCTTGATGAAGCAATCGAGATGAAGGGGTATAAGTACAAGTCTCATTATCTAGCAATCCGTAAATGGGTTATTGATGCGGTAAAGAAGCAGCAGCCGGTAAAGAAAAACAATGGTTGCGATCCGGCGGACGAGGATATTTTAGACGGTATTTTTTAAGGAGTGATAAGTAATGGATATGTCAGGAGTAATTGAAAGCATCAGTAACAATGTGCCGGTTCCCGAAGAGGAATATACCGGCGAGGATGGATTTTTGTACTGTTCGAAATGCAATACAAGGGTGCAAACGGATATCGAGGTATTCGGAACGGTACGGCGAGTGCGGTGTATCTGTGAGTGCCGGCATAACGAGTTGAAGCAATCGGCCGAGAAGGAACGACAGGAAGAAATTGAGAGGAAGCGGAGAATATGCTTTTCGGAAACCAACATGAAGGAATGGTCTTTTGCTAACGATGACAGAAAGAATCCGAGGATATCGGATGCAATGATGCGGTATGCGGATAACTTCCCTGAGTTTTTAAAGAGTGGGAAAGGACTTCTGCTTCATGGAACGGTAGGAACCGGCAAAACATATTTAGCAGCTTGCATTGCCAACAGATTGATTGACAACGGTTATTCAGCAATGATGACGAATTTTGCAAGACTCACGAACAAGATACAGGGAATGTACGAAGGGAAGCAAGAGTACATAGACAGCCTAAACCGATACGCATTGCTTGTAATTGATGACTTGGGAGCAGAGCGAAAATCGGAGTTTATGCAAGAGATGGTTTTCAACATCATCGACAGCCGATATCGGGCCGGTTTGCCGTTTATCGTGACAACGAATCTGACAGCGGATGAAATTAAGAATCCATCGGATATCGGATATAGTCGCATTTATGACAGAGTGCTTGAACGGTGCCATCCGGTAGAGGTATCAGGACAGAGCAGACGGAAACAGAGCGTGAGAGATACCTACAACACTACAAAAGATATTTTAGGTCTGTGAGGTGATGGTATGCGGAAGATGACTTACAGACAGATGGTGGATGCCGGTTTGTGTACGAGTTGTGGCAAGGAAAGCGAGAGCATCAGGTGTACTACTTGCAGAGAGCGTATAAACGAGCAGAGAAGGGCCATAAGGCAGTACAAGAAGATGATAGGGCAGTGTGTGCGGTGTAGCAATGCTGCGGAGCCAGGGAAAACGCTTTGCCTTGAATGCTTGGGAAAAGATAGCGACAAATACCACGCTTCCGGGAAGAAGAAAAGCACCGATGCGAAAATGCGGACCTACTATGAGAGGAAGGAAAGCGGTATTTGTACTCGGTGCGGTAAAAGCCCAAAGAAAAACGGTTTGCTATGTGGTAGGTGTTACGGCAAAGTCAGAATACGGCAGATAGAGAGTCAGAGCGACATACTACGGCACGAAAGACCGAGTTACGGTTTGTGTTATGTGTGCGGTAAACCGAAGATGACGGATCGGAATGTATGTGAGAGTTGCTACGAGGTTCGGAAGCAGACGGTACCGGCTATGTTTGCGGTTGGAAACAATGAGTATTTCAGGAAACTTAATGGATTGGTTTTCAATGGGGCGAGATAGCCCCGGAAAGGATGTGTAATGATTAAGGATAGCGGAAACAGAACGGAATTTGAGACAGGAGCAGTAAGAGATTGTGGAACAGAGGACAATCCGAAAGGCCGGTGTGATTTACTACCTTTGGGTGAGGTTGCAAACCTTATGCAATCGGATGAAATCGGAGAGATTGAGTTGTTCCGTTTGACCGGTGACAAGGTTCATTTGCAGCGGTGCCTTGATATGTTCCTCTTGCATTCGCAGTTTTCTTGCATGGCAGAAATGGTCCTGGAAGTGGCAAAGCATTTTCAAGAGGGTGCGAAGAAGTACGGTGAAAATAATTGGCAGAAGGGCATCCCGATCCACAGCTATATGGACAGCGCAATACGGCACTATTTGAAAGTAAGAATGGGTATGGTGGATGAACGGCACGACAGAGCGTTTGTATGGAATATCCTGTGTGCCATGTGGACTTACGAGAATATCCCGGAGATGGACGATTTTACGGCAAGAAAGGAGAGAGAGGATGTATAAAGCAGGAGATGAAGTTTTAATAAAAGGCAGAATTACAAGTATTGATGAGGGTTCTATATTTCCTTACTTAGTAGAAGTAAATCACTTAGGAGGTATGTGGTGCAACGAAAGTGACATTGCAGACAAAGCCTATTCTGACGGTTTGAAGGATGCGTGGGAGATGGCAAGTAAGATTGTGTGCCATGAATCAGCAGGCGGAATGTCTGATAAAGTTTTTTGTGATGTTTTCGGAGCGTATGGCGGATTTGAAAGCGTTTTTGCAGACCTTACCTACGAAGAAGCCCTTGCCAAAATCGAAGCGTATGAGAAGGAAAAGGAAATCAAGGTGGGGTATGTGGTGGAGGATGAAGAAGGAACAAAGGCACTTGTCATTGATGAATCCACGGAAAACACTTGTTTTGTTTTTACGGAAAACGGATGCGTTGAGGAATGGTACAAAAGGGATTTAAAAAAGACCGGCAAGCACATCGACATTGAATCATTGCTTCGGCAGATAGGAGAGTGACGGAATGGAAATGACGATTGACGAGATTATCGGACATTGCTTGGAAAGAGAGGGATGATATGAAAATAAGAGTGAATTACGAAGAACCGTGCGTTTGCGGATATTCTCTTGAAAAAGTAAGAGAAAATGTAATTTGGCGATTGGTTAATTGGGAGTGTCCGGAGTGCGGAAGAGCGATTGCAACGGCAAGTATTTCCGATTCCCCGGTGGCAAATTATTATACGAAAAAGGCATTGTTCGTAAGAGCGAACCATCGTTTAAGGAAAGAAAAGGGATTGCCGCCGAAGAAAACGATTGTCACATTTTACGATGATAACGGCAAGCGGATATTATGGAAGGATATTGTTGCAAAAAATAAGGCGTGGGAGCGCAGGGTAGGATGCGTTCAGAGAAAACCTTTTTAGAAAGCGAGGTAAGCGGAAATGAGTATGACGGAGAGTGAGGTTATCAGAATGACGGAGAATGAAGCAGTTGAGATGTTCAGAAAATTGTTGGATGTTCCGTGTGAGATGATAGTGAAATATGATTCTGTCCTCACAAAAGATAAGTATAGGGAACTTGTGAAAATTAGATGTGCGGAGGAAATGGCAATCGCCGCCCTTGAAGAAATCCAACAGTACAGAGCAATCGGCACTGTTTCAGAGTTCCGAGAGTTGAAGGAAAAGGCAACGGTACAGAAGTCGATTCTATATCCGTTCCCCAAATGTCCGATTTGCAAATGTTCATTGGCGCACGCACTTGTAAACTATTGTCATGCTTGCGGACAGAAACTTGGTTTGAGCGAAGGAAAGGAGTGATAGCATGGCAATGACGGTAGTCGATAAGGATTGCACTGAAAAAGCAGAGGACTTTACAGACCATCTTTTGAATATAGGTTACACAAAGGGGATGAAGGACGGATATGCAAAGGCAATCGAGGAATTTGCGGAGCAGATAAAGGCAAGAGCATATTCCACGGAGAGAAACGATTGGAGCGCAGATTACATGATTAGCATTTGGGAAAGCGTGATTGATGAAATTGCGATGGAACTGAAGGGAGAGTGATACCATGGCACGTTATATAGATGCAGATTTGCTGTATAGCAAAATGACAGAAGAATATAAGAAGCATTATGCAGGAAGCGGAAAAGGTTACGATTTTACAATCGCAATGCAGATGGTACAGAATCAGCCTACAGCCTACGATGTGGAAGCGGTGGTTGCGGAACTGGAAGAAATGAAATGCTACGAAAGCGGATGCCTTGGAGTATCGTGTGATAAGTGCAAATACAACGAAAGCTGTCTTGAAGGCGAGGAAGCGTTCAGAGTGGCACTAGATAACGCAATCGAGGTTGTCCGTAAGGGTGGAAAGGAGTAAGGGATGAAGAAAATCAAATATTATGTCCGTGTTTTCGGTATGTGGTTCAGAGTGACAGAAAGAATATTTTACAAATGTGATAGGTTATGGAAAAGGACAAGCATTGGAAAGTAGAAAGGAGCAACCATGAAAGATAAAATCAAAGAGTATTTACCGATTGTGATACTGATAGGAACTGCCATGCTTGCTTTTTGTGGATTTGTGGCATTGTTGAATACGGTTTTCTAGGAGGGAGCATGGACAGAGAACGGAAAAGAGTGTGTTGTAATTGCGGCAATAATCAGAGAATCGAAGAAAATGGACGGATTCGGTGTGAATGTGCCATTGACGGACACCGAATAGGCTATGTACAGTGTTTTGAACATTGGTGCAGACGATGGAAGAAGGAAAGGAAGTGGGAGCAACAATGATAAGAGAGAGTGACAAGCCGAGGTGCGGATTTGACAAAAAGAAACCGTGTACACGGAAATGTATTTACTTCGATACCTGCACACGGAATCCAGTCAAGAAAGGAAGGGGAAATGAGCGTGACAGCAAGAGAATACTTAGAGAAGATATGGCACAATGAGCGCATTATCCGGAATAAGCAGATCGAGAGGAAGTATTGGATGGAGCTTGCTTCCGGAATAACTGCAGGTATGGGGGGCGAGCGTGTGCAATCGACAAAGACAAGTCACCCGATGGAAAATAAGGTGGTAGAAGCTGCGCTGATAGATCAGGAGATAGACAGACTCAAAAAAGAGATTGCCGATATCATAGAGACTATACAACAGCTTCCTACGGATGAATACGACTTTTTGCATAAGGTATACGTGCAGCATCTTTCCTTGAAGGCGGTACAGGCAGAGAGTGAGAAATCCTATTCCTGGGTAACATCAACACACAACCGGGCCTTGAACAGCTTACAATACATACTGAACGAAAGAGAAAAAGCCGGGGCTTAAACTCCGGCTTTTAATATCCTAAATATTCTTTGATGCTTGTCTCTTCCCAGGAAGAAAGGCAAGTGCTTTCTCTGTGGTAGTATTCCTCTACCGTGTACCGGCCCTCATGCTTTGTTATTACGTGGTCTACAAACCTTTTCGGGTTTTCGATATCATAACCGATACACGGTATTTTGATTGCGTTGTCTGATAGTTTGATAATATCGTGGTGCTTCTGTACGAAAGCGATCCAGTTTGTCATTGTAATTCCCCCTATATAACCTTTTCTTTAGTTACCATTACAGCAATACCAAGCGGAAGAAGAAACACGCTTGCGGTGATATCCCGGAGCAGTATCGGAATGAGGACTGATACCGCAACCAACAGGCCGCCTACAATACGCTGCTTTGTGAAGTATTGCTTTTCGGTGCGCTTCTCTTCCTTTAATGCCTTGTGTATGCTTTCCCATTACTGATAGGTGAGCTTGTCCGTGTGGTTTACTAATACTTGATTGTTCATGGTTTCCTCTTTCTCCACCGTATAGCCGATATGGGCAGCTTTTCGCTTATAAATATTTCAACACTGAATAGCATTGAATTTCTTCATCCCAAACAAGTAATTTTAAAGCGGTAATTCTATTGCCTTGCGCTTCCACCCATTCTATTGCATCCTTTGTTGAATCAAAACCGCCTTTATGTTCAAATGTAGCGCTGCTATTATCGAGATAACTTACTCTAAACATAAATCCTCACTTTCTGCCGGTTTAACCATCCCGCCGGCAAGGCCACTATTTATTTGCTGATTTTCTCTACCTGATCCATTGTGAAGAAGTGTGCTTTTTTCATAAACATCTTTCCTTCCGGTTCCTCGTCGCTTTCCTCTGACTTCTTGCCTTCTGCGTATTTCCAAATTGTGAAGCTTGCCTTTGCCTTTTCGCCCTTCTTAACCTGGAATCCTAACTGCTGCCATGCTGCATAGGTATGTATTGCTTCCGGTTCTTCAACGAGTTTCTTTTCTTCGTTTCCATCCTTGTCTGTGATGATTGCTTCAAACATTCTCCCGGTTCCTTTGATAATTCCCTCTTCTACAAGTCTGATTGATTCGTTGAAAATGATTTGTGCGTTTGTCATATTAACCACCATTCCTTTCGAGTGTGTGTTGTCGTTTGCTATGTCTATATCATACTATAGCGCACTATAGATTTCAATAGGCAGATTGCACAAAAATTAGCGCACTAAATTGTGCAAATTGCATATAGCGCACTAAGGGTAGATGGTATATAATAGGATATGGAATAGAATGGATACGAAAGGGGGGCATAATATGGCCTATAACGAGAAGCAAAAAGAGTACACCATGAAATATTTAAAAGGATTGAAGGAAATACGGTTCAGGGTAGCTCCGGAAGTATATGCGGAATATGAAGAAGCGGCAAAAAAAGCCGGTTATACGAGCATGAGACAGTTTTACATGGATGCTATACAAGAAAAAATGAACAGAACAGAATAAAAGTGTTATAAAATGTATATCTCTGTATAATGTTGTATGATGTTGTATAACATTTCCGAAAAAGACTATGATATAATTAAAATAGCAAAACGGACGAAAGATTATTCCACCCACATTGGCTTTCTCCTGTGTAAGAGATTACCCATAACAACCTAGCAGGCCCCTTATATTTAGATATGAGGGGCTTTTGCTATGCAGAGGGATAATGCCAGGGGTAAGAGGATAGAGAGCCAGGAAGAGAAGAATACAAAGCGACAGAAGGGAAGTGAGAGCATGGCAGAAAACAAAGGCGGTAGACCACCGATGTATAAGAGCAAGGAAGAGATACAAGAAAAGATAGATGCGTATTTCAAGGAGTGCGAAGGAAAACCATTGCTCGATAAAGAAGGAAATCCCATGATAGATAAATCCGGTATGCCTATTATGTATGGGGTAAGACCGTACACGATTACCGGCTTAGCTTTAGCGTTAGGATTCACAAGCAGACAAGCGCTTTTAAACTACCAGGCAAAAGAAGAGTTTTTTGACACGATTACACGGGCGAAGGCCATTGTAGAGCGTTATGCAGAGGAAAGACTGTATGACAAGGAAGGCTCAAACGGAGCAAAATTTAGCCTATCAAATAACTTTGAAGGATGGAGAGAAAAGCAGCAGATCGAAGCGGATGTAAATAGCGAAGTAACAATCAATATTGATTTGGTGGACGATTGATGGATGTCAATTTCAAAATATCAAAGAGAGTTTTCAATGAGGTATACCTTCCGTACTTAGATAATACGGATAGATACCTCATTTTTTATGGTGGTGGTTCCTCTGGTAAGAGCTACTACATAGCACAAAGATACATTTACAAGTTGATACATCCAACACGCTGCAATCTATTGGTAGTACGACAGACCGGAGATACGAACAGAAAAAGTACATTCCCACTTTTAAAGCAAGTAATCAGTAATTGGAACTTATCAAAGCATTTCAAGATAAACGAAAGTGATATGCGGATCAAGTGCTTGCTTACCGGTAATGAGGTAGCATTTGCCGGCCTTGACGATGTAGAAAAGATTAAGTCCATAACCTTTGAAAACGGCGAATTAACAGATGAATGGGTAGAGGAAGCAACAGAGTGCCAGGAAGCGGATATAAACCAATTAAAAGTCCGTTTACGTGGTGGTAAGAGTAACAAACAGATGGTGCTATCCTTCAACCCGATAAACATACAGCACTGGATCAAGAAGCATTTCATAGACAGCGGCCTTGCTACGGTATGTTTCAGTACCTACAAGGATAACAAGTTTCTGACGGATGCAGACCGCAGGGCCCTAGAGGATTTGAAGCATACAGACGAGTATACCTACAACGTGTATTGCCTGGGCCAGTGGGGAATCCTGGGTAAGACGGTATTTGATGCAAGGGCAATACAAAGCCGGCTAGAGACGATAGAAAAACCGTTAAAGACCGGTTATTTTGTTTATGACTATGACGGAATGACAGTATCTAATATCCGGTGGATGAATGATAGAAACGGATATATCAATATCTATCAGCTTCCGAATACACCGGAAGTAACAAAGTATTGCATCGGTGGAGATACAGCCGGCGAAGGTAGCGACTTCTTTACAGGCCATGTACTGGATGCAAGGACCGGACAGCAAGTGGCGGTATTAAAGCATCAGTTTGATGCTGACCAGTACACAAGGCAGATGTATTGTCTAGGAACCTACTACAAGCAAGCCTTAATCGGCATAGAAGCAAACTTTGACAGCTACCCGATCAGAGAGCTACAGAGAATTGGATACACAAACCAATTTGTTAGAGAAGCGGTTGATACATACACCGGAAAGAAAGAGAAGCGGTTCGGTTTTAAGACAACGAGTTTGTCAAGGCCTACCATTATTTCCAGGTTGATTGCTATTGTCCGGGAAGAGGTAGACAGCATAAACGACAAGGATACACTTGAAGAACTCTTAACCATTGTCCGGAACGAAAAGGGAAGGATAGAAGCTCCGCTAGGCGGCCATGATGACCAACTCATGGGATTAGCAATAGCGCATGAGGTTAGAGAGCAAGTGGTATTTGCTGAGGAAGTTATCCATGTAAATCCGCAGTACCATTTTAGTGTTGAGCGCCACAATGAAGTACAGGCGGATTATGGAGAAACAATAACAATAGTCTAAAGAGGTGAAGTATGGAGAAATGGTGCGATATTTTCGACGGCACACACCAGGTAAGCAATGAGGGAAATGTGCGAAGAAAAGACGGTTTAAACAGGAAACTACAGAAATATCCTAATGGCTATATGTTTGTTGCATATAAAGGCAGAACCTATAGTGTTCACAGGTTAGTTGCTGAAGCTTTTATACCAAACACAGAAGGAAAAGAGCAGGTAAACCATATTAACGGCAACAAAGAAGATAATAGAGTTGAAAACCTTGAATGGAATACGGCTAGCGAGAATCAAAACCACGCTGTAAAGAATGGACTCCGGAAGGGAAATGTTAGGAAAGTGTATTGCAAAGAATTGGATCGGGTATTTAATTCCATGAGAGAAGCAGCAAAAGAACTGATGACAGACTATAAGAACGTATGGGATTGCTGCAACGGCAAAATGAGTCAAACAAAAGGTTACCATTTGGAGTATTTCAGTTAATTGCAAGGAGAGCGTATGGAAATATTGTTAGTTTTAACAGTCGGCACACTTTGTATAGTGTGCTTTTTTGTTGGTGCAAAAGTCGGCCAGGCGGTAAGCAATGGTGAACGGATCGAAGCGCCGGAGCTTAACCCGGTAAAGGCCATTAAGGAACACCGGGAGAAGGCGGCAGCCGAGAAGGAACATGACGAGGAACAAAGAAGGATTGATACCATTATGCGGAACATTGAAACGTATGACGGTACAGGCCACAACCAGGAAGATGTTGAGTAGTGAGGTGAGCAAATGAACATCGAGGATATCAAGGAAACTCCCATTTGGACTCTTTACGAGAAGGGAAGGAACTACCATAGGCGAATAGGCATTTACACCGATACGGACCGCAATTATCGCTTTTACAACGGCAATCAGTGGGATGGGGCGAAGTTAGGCGGTATTGAGCCGGTGCAGAAGAATTTTATTAAGCCTATTGTGAAGTACAAGGTATCGGTTATTCACGATAATTTGTATGCAGTCAATTATTCTTCGGAGAACTTCGAGAACCGGGAGCTTTACCAACAGTCCGAAAGATACTGCGATATGTTGAACAGATACGCCAGGCGCATTTGGGAACGTGACAAGATGGACTTCAAGGGGCGCAGAATCACAAAGGATGCTGCAATCAATGACGAGGGCATCATTTACGTGGATTTCAACCAGGAGAAGAAGGTTCCGGTAAATGAGATTATTGACAAGAATGATATTTACTACGGTAACGAGAACGATGACGATATTCAGGCGCAGCCGTATATTCTGATCCGGAAGAGATTGCCGGTGGTAAATGCTATTGAGATTGCCCTTGCACACGGTATGAGCG
>JAEZKH010000176.1 GCA_023415515.1 Actinomycetes bacterium | reverse complement strand
ACCGGGCAGTGGCCCGAGGGCGCGGTGCCCGCGATCGCCGCCGCGGTGCCCGCCGATGTGCGGGCCGCCGGAAAGCTCGTCGTCGGTGTCAATGTGCCTTATGCGCCAAACGAATTCACCAATTCTGACGGGGAGATCGTCGGGTTCGACGTGGATCTGCTGGATGCGGTCGCGCGGACGATGGGCCTGAGCACCGAGTACCGCGAGAGCGAGTTCGACGACATCATCCCCGCGGTCCAGGCCGGCACGGTCGACATCGGGATGTCGTCGGTGACCGATACCGTCGCCCGGCAGAAGCTGGTCGATTTCGTCACCTATTTCCAGGCGGGCACGTTGTGGGCGCAGCGGGCGGGATCATCGGTGGATCCGACCGCCGCGTGTGGGCTGCGGGTGGGTGTGGCCCACAGCGTGATTCAGGAGACGGTCGAGATCCCGGCCAAGAGCGACGAATGTGTGGCCGCCGGGCTGGCCCCCATCGAGAAGGTGGTCTACAGCAGGCAGGACGATGTGACCGCGGCGCTGATCGCCGGGGATATCGATGCGATGAGCGCGGATTCGCCGGTCACGGGTTTCGCCATCAAACTCAGTGGCGGTGCCCTGGTGCCTGCCGGCGAGGTGGTCGACTCCGCGCCCTACGGCTGGCCGGTGGCCAAGGGATCGGAGTTGGCCCGGCCACTGCTGCAGGCCGTCACCCATCTGATCGGCACCGGTGAGTACCGGACCATCGCCACCATGTGGGGTGTGGAGCGCGGCATGATCACCGAGCCGGTGATCAACGGCGCCACGCGGTAGTGCTCAGTCGGTGGACCGCAGCCGCACCATCCGGGTCGTCGAGCTCTCGTCGAGTTCCACGACATCGGGGCGCGACCGCAGGAAATCACTGAACGACCGGAATCCCAGCGACTTTTCGCTGAACGACGGGTCCATCCGCTTCATCTGCGCCTTGACCGCGGAGTTGTGCAGCCAGTCCGCATCGTCCTTCTCGTGCCCGATGCGCAGGGCCCGCTCGAGCAGACCCGTCGCGGCGGCCTGCGGATCCGCCGGCTCCGGCTCGTCGTCGGGGTCCTTCGACTTCGCCCGTTTGACGGCCTTCTTCGGTGCGGGTGCAGCCGTCGGGATGCCGGGCAGCGCGTCGTATGTGACGAACTCGTCGCACGCCGCGGCCAGCGACCGGCTGCTGGCACCGGCCACCCCGATGCCGACGACGTAGCGGCCGAGCCGCTTGCACCGCTGCGCCAGCGCGATGTAGTCGGAGTCGCCGCCGACGATCACCACGTGGGTCAGATCCGGCAGCCGGAACATGTCCTCGACCGCGTCGACGGCCAGTCGGATGTCGGCACCGTTCTTGCCGTACGCAGCGGCCGGAAACAGCTGCACGAGATCGACGGCGCGGCCCACGAGCTGGCTCTGGTATTCGGCGTTCACATCGGCCGACCAGTCGGCGTAGGCCCGGGTCAGCACCAGCGTCCCGAACGACGAGGCGAAATCGATGATCGCCCCGATGTCGACGGTCGCCTTGGTCAGCTTGTCCTTCTCCAGCCCGCGCGCCTTGTCCTTCTGGAAGGAGTTGCGGCCGTGCACCTGGTCGTAGCGCGAGATCACGATGTTGTCGAAGTCGATGTAGACCGCGACGCGCGGGATTTCTGCTGCTGAGACCGTTTCCGGCATGGGTAAGTCCTACCACAGCGACGGGTCGGCTCATGGCCTGCTGCGAACCGTCTCGTGATCGCGGGACCAGCCTGCTGACCTGCGCTACCGTGCGATGACTGCGGCCGGGCCGATCAGCTCCCGACGGCTCGGGAGGCCAACGCGATTACGAGACCGTCGAGCTGCACCACGGGCCGTTCTCCGACGGCGTAGTCATGGGTCTGTAGAGCGGTTTGGCGAGCCAAACGGCGAGAATGTACCCTCTTTAAGGCCCTCGAGCATGACTGCGCGGGCCCAGGCCCCCTTAGCTCAGTCGGTAGAGCGTTTCCATGGTAAGGAAAAGGTCAACGGTTCGATTCCGTTAGGGGGCTCGGTGGTCACCAGGCGAGCGAAGCGACGGAGTATGGCTCGGTGGCTGGCAGGTGGCACCCGGATGGCGGTGTAGCTCAGCTGGTTAGAGCGCACGACTCATAATCGTGAGGTCGGGGGATCGAGTCCCCCCACCGCTACAAGGCAAGAATGGAAGTCGTGACTTCCAACTAGAAGGAGACCGACGTGGCGTCCAGTACCGACGTACGGCCGAAGATCACTTTGGCCTGCGAGGTGTGCAAGCACCGTAACTACATCACCAAGAAGAACCGCAGGAACGATCCCGACCGGCTCGAGATCAAGAAGTTCTGCCCGAACTGCGGAAAGCATCAGGCTCACAAAGAGTCGCGCTGACGTCAGGCCCGCAAGGGCCTCAGCTGAGAACGTAGGTAGGTTCACAAGCCGTGTCGTCGTTTCTGGACAGCCTGGTCGGGCTTCACTACCGCTATCCCGACTTCTACGAGGTCGGTCGGGAGAAGATTCGCGAATACGCAGGCGCAGTCAAGAACGACGACGACGCGTTCTTCGACGAGAAGGCTGCCGAAAAGCTGGGATATGACGGGCTGCTTGCCCCGCTGACGTTCATCTCGGTCTTCGGTTACGTGGCCCAGCTGGCAATGTTTCATCACAACGGGATAGCGATCACGGACGCCAAGATCGTTCAGGTCGACCAGGAGCTCAAGTTCCTGATGCCGGTCACGGCCGGCGACAAGCTGTACTGCGACGTCTACGTCGATTCGGTGCGCCAGTCGTTCGGCACCGACATCGTCCGGACCAAGAACGTCGTCACGAACGACAAGGGCGAAATCGTACAAGAGGGCTTCACGACCCTGGCGGGTCGTTCGGCCACAGATGGAGAAGAGGGTGGCTTCGGCGATGGCACTGCGTGAATTCGACTCGGTGAAGGTGGGTGATCAGCTTCCCGAAAAGGTCATTCCGCTGACCAGGCAGGACCTGGTGAACTACGCGGGCGTGTCGGGCGACCTGAACCCGATCCACTGGGATGACGAGATCGCCAAGCAGGTCGGGCTGGACACCGCGATCGCCCACGGCATGCTGACCATGGGCCTCGGCGGCGGCTATGTCACCTCGTGGGTCGGCGACCCCGCGGCGGTGACCGAGTACAACGTCCGCTTCACCGCTGTCGTACCCGTCCCCAACGACGGTGTGGGCGCCGAGATCACGTTCAGCGGCAAGGTGAAATCCGTTGACCCCGAAACCAAGTCGGTGACGATCGCTCTTTCGGCGACCAGTGGCGGTAAGAAGATCTTCGGCCGCGCAGTGGCAAGCGCGAAGCTGGCCTGAGGTTCGCTGCGAATGGCCATCAAAGTCGACGTCCTCGGAATGGTCTACGACCACCCCGACTACTTCATCATCGGCCGCGAGAAGATCCGCGAGTACGCCACCGCGATCAAATCCGGCGACCCCGCCCACTTCGACGAGGCCGCGGCCGCCGAACTCGGCCACCAGGCCCTCGTGGCGCCGCCGACGTTCATCTCGACGCTGGCGCTGATCATGCAGCGCGACTTCTTCCGCATGGTCGACACCGGCTTCGAGACCATGCAGATCGTGCAGGTCGACCAGAAGTTCCTCTATCACAAGCCGATGCTCGCCGGAGACAAGGTGTTCGGCCGCATGGAGGTCGTGTCAGTCAACGAGCGGTTCGGCGCCGACATCGTCCAGACCAAGAACCTGGCGCTCGACGAGAACGGCGACCTGTATCTGGAGGCCTACACCACCCTGATGGGCCACGAGGGAGACGACTCGGTCTCGCTGAAGTACGACACCGAGAGCGGGCAGGTCGTGCGGACGTCGGGCAAGGTCGACGGCGCCACCAAAGGGGACGCAGGCGGCGAAGCCAAGCCGGATTAGTAACAAAGACCTGCGCCGATGTAGACTCGGACCTCGGGATTTTCCCAACCAAGCGCGCTGTCCGTCGGTTTGCAGATCGGCCGATCGGGGAGCGCGCGAATTGTGTGAGTCCCGAGGCGGGATGACAGCCTGCCAGCAGTGTTATCCGTGAAGGGGCGTAGCTCAACTGGCAGAGCAGCGGTCTCCAAAACCGCAGGTTGCAGGTTCAAGTCCTGTCGCCCCTGCTGTAGGCGAATACTCGACAAGTGTGGACACTGGAAGGTGATCCCCACAACACAGACGAAAGGCATGCGGTGAGCGACGAGCCCGAAGGCACCGGCTCCGTGGTGACGCAGCCGACCCGACCGACCGGCAAGCGGTCGCGGCGCGGCGCCGCAGTCGACGACGACGCCTCGACCGGCGCCCAGGAGGCGCCCGCGCTCGAGGAGGGCGGCAAACGCAAGAAGACCAAGAAGGACCGCAAGGGGCCGCGCCGCAACCCCATCGCGTTCGTGATCAATTACCTGCGCGAGGTCATCGGCGAGCTCCGCAAGGTCATCTGGCCGAACCGCAACCAGATGGTCACCTACACCATCGTGGTGCTTTTCTTCCTGGCGTTCATGGTGACGCTGATCGGACTGGTCGACCTCGGCGTTGCCAAGGTCGTGATGACCGTGTTCGGCTGACCCGACTGAGGATATCGAGAGGACTGACAAGTGACTAGCTTCGACGGCGAAACGGCCGCGAGCGTGTCCGACGCGCTCGCAGAAGCCGCGGACCCGGCGACCGTGATCGCCGACGAGGCCGCCGAGGCTCTAGAGCAGAGCACTGCGGCCGAGGCCGTCGCGGATGCGCCGGTCGAGGAGGACGCTGCCGGCTCTGAGGTCGCCGACACGGCTCAGGAGGACGAGGACGAGGATCCCGCCGTCGCGCTGAAGAAGGACCTGCGGCTGCGGCCGGGCGACTGGTACGTCATCCACTCCTACGCCGGCTACGAGAACAAGGTGAAGGCCAACCTGGAGACCCGCGTGCAGAACCTGGACGTCGGCGACTACATCTTCCAGGTCGAAGTGCCGACCGAAGAGGTCACCGAGATCAAGAACGGCCAGCGCAAGCAGGTCAACCGCAAGGTGCTGCCCGGCTACATCCTGGTTCGGATGGAGCTCAACGACGAGTCGTGGGGCGCGGTGCGCAACACCCCCGGCGTCACCGGGTTCGTCGGCGCCACGTCGCGGCCGTCACCGCTGGCGCTGGACGACGTCGTCAAGTTCCTGCTGCCGCAGGGCGCGGGGAAGAAGCCCGCCAAGAGCACGGCGGGTGCCGCCACGTCCGAGGCGAGCCTGGAGCAGGCGCCCGTCGAGGTCGACTTCGAGGTCGGCGAGTCGGTCACCGTCATGGACGGCCCGTTCGCGACGTTGCCCGCGTCCATCAGCGAGGTCAACGCCGAGCAACAGAAGCTCAAGGTGCTGGTGTCCATCTTCGGCCGCGAAACACCTGTCGAACTGACCTTCAACCAGGTCGCCAAGATCTAGCGATTTCGGCGTGAAAACCTGCGCTCAGCGCGGGGAATCACGCCGAAATCACACAGGAACGAGAGAGGAACACCAACCACCATGGCCCCGAAGAAGAAAGTCATCGGGCTGATCAAGCTGCAGATCCAGGCCGGGCAGGCCAACCCAGCCCCGCCGGTCGGTCCCGCGCTCGGCCAGCACGGCGTCAACATCATGGAGTTCTGCAAGGCGTACAACGCCGCGACGGAGAACCAGCGCGGCAACGTCATCCCCGTGGAGATCACCGTCTACGAGGACCGCAGCTTCACCTTCGCGCTGAAGACCCCGCCCGCCGCCAAGCTGCTGCTCAAGGCCGCAGGCGTGCACAAGGGCTCCGGTGAGCCGCACAAGACCAAGGTCGCGAAGGTGACCTGGGATCAGGTGCGTGAGATCGCCGAGACCAAGAAAGAAGACTTGAACGCCAACGACATCGATCAGGCGGCCAAGATCATCGCCGGCACTGCCCGGTCGATGGGGATCACGGTCGAGTAGCCGTATCCCCGTGGGAGAGCTGGCATCGGCTCGCACCACAACTCATCACCTAGGAGATATCAATGAGCAAGACAAGCAAGGCATACCGCGAAGCCGCCGAGAAGGTGGACCGGGAACGGCTGTACAGCCCGTTGGAGGCCGCCAAGCTGGCGAAGGAGACGTCGTCGAAGAAGCAGGACGCGACCGTCGAGGTCGCCATCCGCCTCGGCGTCGACCCCCGCAAAGCCGACCAGATGGTCCGCGGCACCGTCAACCTGCCGCACGGCACCGGTAAGACCGCCCGCGTCGCCGTGTTCGCCGTCGGTGACAAGGCCGCCGAGGCCGAGGCCGCAGGCGCCGACGTGGTCGGCAGCGACGACCTGATCGAGAAGATCCAGGGTGGCTTCCTCGACTTCGACGCCGCGATCGCCACTCCCGACCAGATGGCCAAGGTGGGCCGTATCGCCCGCATCCTCGGCCCGCGCGGTCTGATGCCGAACCCGAAGACGGGCACCGTGACCCCCGACGTCACCAAGGCGGTCAACGACATCAAGGGCGGCAAGATCAACTTCCGCGTCGACAAGCAGGCCAACCTGCACTTCGTCATCGGCAAGGCGTCCTTCGACGAGAAGTCGCTGGCCGAGAACTACGGCGCTGCGCTCGACGAGATCCTGCGGGCCAAGCCGTCGTCGTCGAAGGGCCGTTACCTGAAGAAGATCGTCGTCTCGACGACCACCGGCCCCGGCATCCCTGTCGACCCGTCGGTCACGCGCAACTTCGCCGAGGCATAACCTTCTTCCAGTTGCGAACGCTCGCAGCGGGTTTCACCGCCATGGCCATCGTGGTCGCGGCGGCACCCGCGGCGAGTGCCGACCCTGCGACCGCCGAGCAGGCCGGCTTCGTCGACATCACGACCGTCGTCCCCGACGCCGTGGTCGACCTCAGATATGCGACGCCCGACAATTTCGTCGGCAAGCCGCTGTATCCGGCCGACGCGCGCTGTCTGGTGCACGAGTCGATGGCGCCCGGGCTTGCCAAAGCCGCCGAGGTGTTCCGGGCCCGTGGCGCCAAGCTGGTGTTCTGGGACTGTTACCGCCCGCACTCGGTGCAGGCCGAACTGTTCGAAAACACACCGGATCCGAACTGGGTCGCGCGACCGGGAACGACGGCCCGCAGCCACGAGTCGGGCCGCTCGGTGGACGTCACGCTGGCCGACGGGCATTACGGATGGCCGCAGGACATGGGGACCGATTTCGACGACTTCTCCGCCAAGGCAAAGGCTTTCGCGTCTGACGGGGTGACCCCCGAACAGCAGGCAAACCGCAAGTGGCTGCGTGACGGCATGGCTGCGGGCGGGCTGTCGGTGTACTCGGGTGAATGGTGGCACTTCGACGGTCCTGGCGCCGACGTGGGCCGGCCGATCCTCGAGGTCCCGCTGTCCTGACCGCACGCTCGCGGAGGTGTCAGCGCGAGCACTCGGCGACCCGGCGCAGCAGGAAGGCCCGCGACGGCTCGGACCCTGCGAACTCCAGCGCCTGCTCGTACCACACGAGCGCTTCGCCGCGGCGGCCCGCCCGGCGCAGCAGATCGGCGCGGATCGACGAAACGGTGCCCGACCGTGCCAACCGTGGATCGTCTGCCACCTCGTCGAGTGCGGCGAGGCCGGCCGCGTACCCGTCGCGGAATCCGACTGCCAGCGCCCGATTCGCCCGCGCCACAGGCGAATCGGCGATCTCCAGCAGACGGTCGAACGCCGCGCAGATCGTGGCCCAGTCGGTTTCCTCCCAGCCGGCCGCCGTCGCATGGCAGGCCGCGATCACAGCCTGGGGCAGGTACGGGCCCGTCGCTCCGGCCGCGAGCTTCAGCCGCTGCAGACCCGCGGCGATCCGATCGGAGTCCCACCGGCGCCGGTCCTGTTCATCCAACGGCACCAGCGCTCCGTCGGCGTCCACGCGCGTTCGTCGACGCGAATCATGTAGCAGGACAAGTGCGGCCAGCGCGTGGGCATCACGCGACGCCGGCATCAGCGCGCACAGCTCAGCCGCGAGTCGTACCCCTTCGTCACACAGCTCGTCGCGGATCGCCGACGGTCCCGCCGTCGACCAATATCCTTCGGTGAACACCGAGTAGATGCAGCCGAGCACATGTGGGGTTCGCTCGGCCAGCCGTTCGGCGGAAGGTACCCGCAGTGGGATGTTCGCATGCCGGATCTTGCTCTTGGCCCGTGTGATTCGCTGTCCAACTGCACTTTCGGACTGCAGCAGCGCCCTGGCGATCTCGGCCACTGTGAGCCCCGAGATCAACCGCAGCGTCAGCGCGAGCTGCGAGGCGCGGTCAAGCGCGGGGTGTGCGCACGTGAACATCATCCGCAGTTCGTCGTCGCGGACCGGATGCGGAACGCCTGCGCGTTCGGTGCGCGCCCTGATGTCGTCCACCACGGCGGCAAGCTCCTTTCCCGGCCGTGCGGACTCGCGTCGCAAGCGGTCGAGGGCGCGGTGTCGAGCCACCGTCACGACCCATCCGCCCGGATTGTCCGGTACGCCGTCTCGTGGCCAGGCACGCACAGCTTCGGCGAAGGCTTCCTGCACAGCGTCTTCGGCGACGGTGAGGTCGCCAGACCAGCGGGCGAGCGCAGCGACAGCCGAACCCCACTCACGCCGAAAGACGCTGTCCAGGTCGGTCATTTCCGGTGTTTACAGCCCGGAGACGCCTGCCAGCCGCCGCAACTCCACCGTCGTCGCAGGCATCATCGACGCGACTTTGACCGCCTCGTCACGGTCGGCGGCGTTGATGTAGCGGAAGCCGTTGGCCACCTCGGCGCCCTCGGCGTACGGCCCGTCGGTCAACAGCACCTGGCCGTCGCGGACACGCACGGTCGTCGCTGTCGACGGCGGATGCAGCGGCGCCCCGCCCACCGCGGCGGATCCGACGGCCTTGCCGAGCTCCACATGCGCCGCAGCCAGCTCGTTCCACTCCGGGGTGCCGGGGGCGTGCACCTCGTCGGCCGGCTCGAGCAGCAGCGCAAGCCAACTGTCGCCCGCCGGTGTCGTCGGGGCGGGCTCGAAGTGCACGATCGGCCACACCTCGACGGCGCCGTCCTTGGCCGCGGGGATGTCGCGGGCGAGTTCGAGAGCGTCGTCGAGGTTGTCCACCTCGAAGACGTAATAGCCGCAAGCGACTTCGGCGCTTTCGGCGAACGGGCCGTCGGTCGCGATCGGTGCGTCCGGGCCGCCGGTGATGCGCGCGCCGGTGGCCGAGGGCTGCAGTGCGTCCCCGGCCACGATGGCCGAGGCGGCCTTGGCATGGAATTGCATGTACGCCGTCATTCCCTCCGCGCGCTGCTCGGGGGTGAGTTCCCGTTCGGCGCTGATCAACAGAGCGAAGTAATGCATCGTCACTGACCTCTCGATAGCGGGCGGAACCCCGTGTTCCACTCTCTACCTGTCCGACGAACGAGAAATCGCGAATCCGACAACGGCCGCGCGCCTTGCCATGAGCGGCTCGTGAGACCTGTCACACTCGGTGGCGACACGTCGACGTGTTCAGAGCACGCTCGAGCGTCGGTCTGGGTAGGGTCGGAGCACACGGGAAGATGTCGTCGGAGGGGGGCGCGGTGGTGGCGCACGGCGCCGAAAGGCGATGTCAGGAGCATCGACATCCCGCTGGCGGCCCCCCGACGCGACACGCTCGGCCCTCTCGCAAAAATATGGCAGAAGATCTCATAGTGGTGTCGGAGCATGCCAATTAGGGACGTGTGTGGCGAAAGTGACGACCGTGACCACGTTTCCCCAGATCGGAACGGCGAAAGGACCCTTTGGATGCAACGCTTCGATAACGCCGATTCACGACTGAAGCACCTCATCTCTTAGACTGCGCTTATGGAAAGTGCTTCTGTGCGCGGTGCACCGAGTCGAGGGGTTGGGCCGGCCACCGAGCCCTACCTGGACGAAAACGGTCACATCTCGCTGCCAGAGGGCACCAACCTGGCCGCCCTGCTCGACAAGAACATCGTCGAGTTCGCCAACGCGCTTGCCTACCGCTACGTCGATTACAGCCAGAACCCTGACGGAAAGGCCGTCGAACTCACCTGGGACCAGGTCGGCAACCGGTCGCGTGCCATCGCCGCCCGCCTGCAGCAGGTGACGTCCCGCGGCGATCGCGTCGCGATCCTGGCACCGCAGGGCCTCGACTACGTGACCAGCTTCTTCGGCTCCATTCAGGCAGGGAATATCGCGGTACCGCTGTTCGCGCCGGAACTGCCCGGCCATGCCGAGCGCCTCGACGCCGTCCTGACCGACGCCCAACCTGCCGTCATCCTGACGACGACCTCGGCGGGCGACGCGGTGCAGAAGTTCGTGCGGCTCATGCCGCGCGAGGACCGGCCCCGCATCATCGCCGTCGACGCCATTCCCGACACCGTCGGGGCCACGTACGCGCCCGTCGAGATGCTCAACGACGAGATCGCCTACCTTCAGTACACGTCGGGTTCGACGCGCGTGCCCACCGGCGTCGAGATCAGCCACCGCGCCGCGGGAACGAACCTCCTCCAGATGGTGCTGTCGATCGGCCTGGAAGGCGCCGCCGACGAGATCAACGGCGTCAGCTGGTTGCCGCTGTACCACGACATGGGCCTGATGATGATCGGCTTCCCGATCCTCTACGGCGGTCACCTCACGTTCATGTCGCCGATGGCGTTCGTGCGCAGACCGTTGCGCTGGATCCAAGTCCTCTCCGAAGAGTCGAAGAACTGCCACATCGTCTCTCCCGCACCTAATTTCGCGTTCGATCTGGTGGTGCAGCGCGGTATGCCCGGCCCGAACACGCCCGTCGACCTGAGTAAAGTCGTGCTGATCAACGGCTCCGAGCCGGTGAACCTCGACTCGATCATCAAGTTCACCGACGCGTTCCTGCCCTACGGGCTCACCAAGACCGCCGTCCGGCCGTCATACGGCATGGCCGAGGCCGCCCTTTTCGTCTCGTCGATACTGCCCTACACCGAGCCGACGGCCGTCTACGTCGACCGCGAAGAGCTCGGCAGGGGCAGGGTCGTCCGCGTCGAGCCCGACGCCCCCAACGCGCTGGCCCAGGTGTCGTGCGGCGAAGTCGCGGTCAGCCAGTGGGCGGCGATCGTCGACCCCGACACCGGCGCCGAGGTGCCCGACGAACGCGTCGGCGAGATCTGGCTGCACGGCGACAACATCGGGCGCGGCTATTGGCGCCGCCCGGAGGAGACCGAGCACACCTTCGGCAACAAGCTGCAGTCCCGACTGGAAGCGGGCAGCCACGCCGAGGGCACCCCCGACGACGCCCTGTGGCTGCGCACCGGCGACCTCGGCTGCTACATCGACGGCGACCTCTACATCACCGGCCGGATCAAGGACATGGTCATCGTGGACGGCCGCAACCACTACCCGCAGGACATCGAGGCCACGGTGTGGGGCGCATCCGAGGGCATCCGGCACGGCTTCGTCGCGGCCTTCTCGGTGCCCGCCCGCGAACTCCCCGACGGCTCGCCGACCGACACCAGCGAGAAACTCGTCATCGTCGCCGAGCGCGGCCCCGGCGCCGGTCGAGCCGACCCGCAGCCCATCATCGACGCCGTCCGCAGGGCGGTGTCGCGCAAGCACGCCGTCAGCATCTACGACGTGCGGCTGGTCGCCGCCGGTGTCATTCCGCGCACCACGAGCGGCAAGTTGGCGCGACGTGCCTGCCGCGCGGAGTACCTGGACGGGACGCTGGGAACCCGTTGACGGCGCTGAATCAGGCTGCGGCAGCAGATTTCAGGTAGGTCACCAGGTTGCAGTCGATCATCTCCATGCTGAAGTAGTGCTGGCACCCTCGGAAGAAGCGCATGTAGCGGTCGTAGACCTCTTCTGACGCGATGGCGATGGCCTCGTCGCGCTTTGCTTCCAGGACGTCGCCCCACTGCCTGAGGGTTTCGACGTAGTGCGTCGCCAGCGACCGGCACTCGGGAACGACGAACCCGCCGTCAGTGCCGGCCTGCACCATCATCTCCGCTGTGGGAATCCGGCCGCCCGGGAAGATCTCCCGGCACATGAACACGATGAACCGCGCGCCTTCGGAGTTGAACGGTTTACCGCGCGCGATCAGATTGTCGGGATGGTAGCCGGTGCTGCTCTGGATCGTCATCCGACCGTCGGCGGGCAGGTTCGCATACGCGTTGGCGAAGAAGTCGGGGTACTTCTCGAACCCGAAGTGCTCGAACGCCTCGATGCTGACGATGCGGTCGACGGGTTCGTGGAAATCCTCCCACCCCTGCAGGAGCACCCGGTGTGAGCGTTCGGTGTCCACGTCGGCCAACAGGGTTTCGGTATAGCGTTTCTGGTTCTCCGAGAGCGTCAGGCCGATGACGTTGACGTCGTACTTCAGCAGCGCCCGCTTCATCGTCGACCCCCACCCGCAGCCGATGTCGAGCAGCGTCATGCCCGGTTCCAGACCGAGTTTGTCGAGATTCAGATCGAGCTTGGCGATCTGCGCCTCCTCCAACGTCATGCCGTCGCGTTCGAAGTAGCCGCAGCTGTAGGTGCGTGTCGGATCCAGGAACAGCGCGAAGAACTCATTGGAGATGTCGTAGTGAGCCTGGATGTCGATGAAGCGCTGCCGCATGTTCCGCGTCATCCGTGCCGTCTGGCGAACCATCTGTCTTCCTTCGGATTTTTGCGAATTCAGCGTCTTCGCGCTTTCTGATTTGCCTTGTCAATTGTGCTTTTCCGCCGAACCATACCTCGTTTGGCGGCAGACCGAGCAACCGCGATCGGCGTTTTCCCCAACCGATCTCGGGCAGCTAATGGGGCGGCTACTTCTCCAGGGTGAACTGATGAAGGTCGGTGTAGCCCTTCTTGAATCCGTTCGAGCAGCCGGTCAAGAACTTCATGTACCGCTCGTAGACCTCTTCGGACTGGATCGCGATCGCTTCCTCTTTCCGCGATTCCAGCACCTCGGCCCACATGTCCAAAGTCTTTGCGAAGTCGGACTGCAGCGACTGTATGTGAGTCAGCTTGAAACCGGCCTTGGTTGAATGCTTCTCGATCAACTCGATCGAAGGAAGCCGCGTTCCAGGGAAGATTTCGTCCCTGACGAACTTGGCGAACCGCGCCATCTCGAACGTCAACGGGATGCCCTTTTCCACCAGCTGCGGGATGGTCATGCCGGTGAGCGAATGCACCATCATCACGCCGTCGTCGGGCATCAGGTTGTAGGCGAAGCTGAAGAACTCGTCGAAGCGCTCGAAGCCGAAATGCTCGAGCGCCTCGATCACCACGATCCGGTCGACGGGTTCGGTGACCTCCGACCAGTCCGCCAGCATCACCTTGGCCGAGCGCTCGGACTCGACGCCGGCCAGCACGTTCTGGCAGAACTCGTACTGGTTCTTCGACAGCGTCACACCGATGACGTTCACGTCGTAGTTCTCCAGCGCCCGCTTCATCAGCGAACCCCATCCGCAGCCGACATCGAGCAGCGTCATGCCCGGCTTCAGGCCCAGCTTGCCCAGGCTGAGGTCGAGCTTGGCCATCTGCGCCTCTTCCATCGACATGTCGTCGCGCGGGAAATAGGCGCAGCTGTAGGTGACCGACGGATCGGTGAACAGCTGGAAGAACTCGTTGGACAGGTCGTAGTGCGCACGGACCTCGTCGACGCTCTTGTGCTTCTTGGTCGATGCGGACGTCTTCTCAACCATCTACTTCTCCAACGTGAACTGGTTGACGTCGATGTAGCCGACGCGGAATCCGTCTGCGCATCCGGTCAGATACTTCATGTACCGCTCGTAGACCTCTTCGGACTGGATGGCGATCGCCTCGTCCTTCTTGGCTTCGAGATTGGCCGCCCACATGTCCAGCGTGCGAGCGTAGTGCGGCTGCAGCGACTGCCGACGCGTCAGCTTGAAGCCGGCCTTGCCGCTGTGGTCCTCGACCTTCTCGATCGACGGCAGCCTGCCGCCGGGGAAGATCTCGGTGATGATGAACTTCACGAAGCGGGCGAAGTTGAACGTCAACGGCATCCCGCGCTCGACCATCTGCGGGCCGGTGAGTGCGGTGATGGTGTGCAGCAGCATGACGCCGTCGTCGGGCAGCGCTTCGTAGGCGAATGTGAAGAAGTCGTCGTAGCGGTCGAAACCGAAGTGCTCGAAGGCGCCGATCGACACGATGCGGTCGACGGGCTCGTCGAACTCCTCCCAGCCCTTGAGCATGACCCGCTTGGTGCGGGGGCTGTCGGAGGACTCGAAGATCTTCTCGACGTGGCCGGCCTGATTCTTCGACAGGGTCAGGCCGACGACGTTGACGTCGTATTTCTCGATCGCCCGCATCATGGTGCCGCCCCAGCCGCAGCCGACGTCGAGCAGCGTCATGCCGGGTTCAAGCCCGAGCTTGCCCAGCGCCAGGTCGATCTTGGCAAGCTGCGCTTCCTCGAGCGTCATGTCGTCGCGTTCGAAGTATGCGCAGCTGTACGTGCGGGACGGATCCAGGAACAGCGCGAAGAAATCGTCGGACAGGTCGTAGTGCGCCTGAACATCCTCGAAGTGCGGTTTCAGGCTGGATTTACCTTTGTCGGCCATAACGATATCGCCTCTCTCATATCGGAAGGCATCCCCCGAAGCCGTGACGGTGCGAGGCGTGCCTCGGGATGCACGGAACAACCCCAGAATGCCTCCCGGTGCGACACTAGCCTATTTCCGGTTCACCGCCGAATCGGCTAAACCCGCTGCTCAGCGGGCTGCCGCGAAATTCGTCTTCAGTTCACCGACGATCTCGTCCCACAGCTCTTCGGGCAGGTCGTGCGCCATCCCGTCGATCAGCACGAGGCGGGCGCCTTTGACGGCGCGCGCGATCGCCCGGCCACCGAACGGCCGCATCAGTTTGTCGGCTTTCCCGTGGATGACCACGGTCGGGGCACTGATCCGGCGGTCGTAGCGCAGCAGGCTGCCGCTGCCGAGCACCGCGCCGAAGTGCCGCGCGATACCGGCGGGGTAGTAGGCGCGTTCATAGCCTTCGAGCGCGTCGGCCCGCAGCTTGTCGTCGGCGCGCGGATAGCCCGGGCTGCCGATGATCTGCGCGACCCGCACCATGTTGGCGACGATCGCCTCCTGGGTGGCCTCGTCGGGCCGCTGCAGAAGCGCACGCAGCTGCGGGTAGCCCGGCGGCGGCAGCAGCGGCTGGTTGTTGCTGGAGAAGATGATGCCGAGCGTGTGGGTGCGCTCGGGGAAACGCGCCGCGAAGATCTGGGCGATCATGCCGCCCATCGAGGCGCCGACGATGTGGGCGCGCTCGATGTCGAGGTGGTCGAGCAGCGCGCCTGCGTCGTCGGCGAGATCCTCGAGCGTGTAGACCGCGGGGCTGCGCCTGCCGAAAAACGACCGCACCAGGCTCGGCAGCAGGCTTGCATCGGCGCGCTGGCCGGTCAACTTGCTCGACAGCCCGACGTCGCGGTTGTCGTAGCGGATGACACGCAGTCCCTGGTTGACGAGCCTCTCGCAGAACTCTTTGCGCCACAACAACAATTGCGCACCGAGCCCCATGATGAGCAGCACCGGAGGATGGTTCTCGTCACCCATGTCCTCGTAGTAGATGTCGACATCGCCGGACTTCGCCGTGCCGGTGCGGACCCGCATCAGGCGTCGACTCCGTCCTTCTCGGCGGATTCCTCCGGCTCTTGGTATTCGCGGCTGACCTCGACCATGAAGTTGGCGAAGTACCCCGTCAGTTGCGGGTCGCTCATCATCTGCCAGCGTGGCGCGAGCAGCTTCATGTAGCGCTCTACGTAGAGGAACTGCTTACCGATCAGCACCAGTTCGCGCGGCAGCTTGACGTCGTAGGCGTCGGCGAGCGTGGACAGCTGCTTGCCGATCTCGGCGTAGGACATGTCGCCGAGGTTCTGCATGGTCAGCGGGGTGGCGAACTTCTCCAAGTCCTTGGCGGCCTGGGCTTCTGGCTTGACGGTGCCGACCGCGCCCATCAGCACGACGATCTTGCCCGCCGCGGCGTGGTCCTTCTTGACCAGCAGGGCGTACACCAATTCCCTCAGCAGCCAACGGGTTCGGGGGTCGATGCGACCCATGATGCCGAAGTCGAAGAAGACGATCTTGCCGTCGTCGTCGACGTACAGGTTGCCCGCGTGCAGATCGCCGTGGAACAGACCGTGGCGCAGGCCGCCCTCGAAGACACTGAAAAGCAATGCCTTGACCAGGGATTCGCCGTCGAAGCCCTTCTTGCGGATGGTGGCGACGTCGTCGATGCGGGTGCCCTGGATGCGCTCCATCGTCAGCACGCGTGCGCTGGTCAGATCCCAGTACACCTGCGCCACGCGGATGTTCTCGCCCAGCGGCGATGCGTGCATGTGCGCCACCCATGCGTCCATCGACTGCGCCTCGAGGCGGAAGTCCAACTCCTCGGCGAGGTTGTCGGCGAAGTCGGCGACGACGTCCTGCGCGGACAGGCGCTGGCCGAGCTTGGCGAACTCGACCAGGCGGGCTCCGCGCTTGAGGATCTGCAGATCGGCGGCGACCCGCCTGCGGATGCCCGGGCGCTGGATCTTGACGACGACCTGTTCGCCGCTGTGCAGCGTGGCGTAGTGCACCTGCGCGATCGACGCCGAGGCGAACGGCTTCTCGTCGAAGCTGGCGAACAGCTTCTCGGGTTCGTCGCCCAGATCCTCGATGAACAGCTTGCGGATTTCGGCGCTGTTCGCGGGCGGCACGCGGTCGAGCAGGCTGCGGAATTCGCGGCTGAGCGGCTCGCCGAACGCGCCGGGGCTCGACGCGATGATCTGACCGAACTTGACGTATGTGGGCCCGAGGTCGGCGAACGTCTTCGGGATCTCCTTGATGACTTTCTGCTGCAGTGAGCCGCGACCGGCGAGCTTGGTGACGACACGTGCGCCGGTGCGGGTTACCTGCCAACCCGTCGCTCCGATGCGGGCGGCCTCGACGGGCAACGGCACCCGGTCAAGCCTGGCCACCTCGCGGTGCTTTGTCGTACTCATGGTTGCCAGTCTCTCAAAATCGCCTCCGAGCCGCGAAAAGCTGTGGACGGGGTCACAGTGGCCGGGATACGGCAACCGTCTTGGGAGCGACGTGGGGTGGCGGCGCCATCTCATGCGACCAGCGCCGTCAGGCGAAGCTGTGCTCGACCTCTTCGCGGCTGAGCACCGGGTCGCTGCCCGGTACGTACGCCGGCAGCGTATGCGGCACCGTGGTGCCGCCCTTGACCCGCGCCTGCGCCTGGCGGAACTCGGGGATCGGTCCGGTAGCGGCGCTGAGCCCGTTGATGACTGCCCAGACCGCGGCGCGGCGCGCGGTGCGCTCGATGATGTTCGGATTGGTGTGCTGCACCATCTGCGCCGCCCACTTGGGCAGCGTGTCGCGGATCGCCCAGTCCACCGCGCTCTGTGGCATCGGGAGGCCGGGCCCGGTGGATATCGCGGCGCCGTGGGTGACGGCCAGCTTGGGCACATATGATTCGAGGCATTCCAGTGTCTCGGCCTTGGTCGACGGCAGGTCGGTGCCGCCCAATGCGTGCCCGACCCGCACGAACTCACCGTAGTAACGGTCGATCTTCTTGCCGCGCAACGGTTGTGGATGGTACAGCTCGTGCGCGGTGGCCAGCCCCCACACCACTGTCGCGTAGTTCCAGCGCAGCCAGTCGGGGTCGTCGGCGTCGTAGCGTGCGCCGTCGGGCCTGGTGCCCTTGATGGTGTGGTGCATCGAGCGCACCGACTTGGCGAGGCGCTCCGCGGTCTCCGTCGACCCGTAGGCGGTGCCGATGAAGAACGCGATCGAATGCCCGAGGCGAACCGCCAGGCCCTTCGGGTCGAGCACAGGTGTGGCTGTGGGTTCCCCGGTCTCGGGATCCCGCTTCACCAGCCGCGAGTGGTGGATGCCCCTCCAGTAGATCGACGGGTCGAGGCGCTCCATGTACGACGCGCACTGCAGCCCGAAGATCAGCGAGTGCATGTGGGAGTGCACGTGCCAGACAGCGCTGCCGGGCCCGAACCAGCCCGGGTCGCCGACCGGTGCGGCGAACTCCATGCCGCGGAAATAGTGGCTGCGGACGTCCTCGTCGAACTTCTTGTTCAGCAGGTGCCCGACGATCTGGTGCGGCAGATACATGGCGTCTCCCCAATTCTGGTCACGGCTGTAGCCAGAATACATTTTGGCTACGGATGTGACCAGACATGGATCGGTCGACGTAGCCTTGGCTGATGTCGAGCCCGACGCGCTGGGCCGGTGTGCCGCTGACCGACCGCCGCACCGAGCGGCGTGCGCTGCTCGTCGACGCGGGCTTCCGGATCTTCGGCGACGAGGGCGAGTCCGCGGTCTCGGTGAGGTCGGTCTGCCGCGAGTGCGGCTTGAACACCCGCTACTTCTACGAGAGCTTCACCGATGTCGATGACCTCCTCGGCGCGGTGTACGACCGGGTGAGCGCCGAGCTGGCCGCGGTCGTCGGGGCCGCTATCGAGGGCGCCGACGACTCCGTGCGGGAGCGGACGAGGGCGGGGATCGCTGCAGTACTCGGCTTCAGCTCGGCAGACCCGCGCCGCGGCCGCGTGCTGTTCACCGAGGCACGGGCCAATCCCGTGCTGGCCGAGCGGCGCGCGGCCGCCCAGGAACTGCTGCGCCAGGGCGTGCTGACCGAAGGGGGCAGGCTCACCCCGGAATCCGACCCGATCGCCGCCGCCGTCGGGGCGGCGATCTTCACCGGCGCCATGGCCGAACTGGCCCAGCAGTGGCTGACCGGAAGCCTCGGCGACGATCTGGACGCCGTGGTCGACCACGCCATCGCGCTCATCCTCTAGCCTTCGCCAGCGCGAAGTTCTCGATGAGCGCTTCGACGACGGGGCGCCACACCGGCTCGGGCAGGTCGTGGCCCATCCCGTCGACGACGACGAAGCGCGCGCCGGGGATGATCTTCGCGAGGCTGCGGCCGTTGCGCGGCCGGACCATCGGATCGTCGGTGCCGTGCACGACGACGGTGGGCGCCGTTATGCGCTGCGCGTACCCCCGCAGGCTGCCCGTGCCGAGGATGGCGTCGAACTGGCGCATCATCCCCTGCGGGTAGTCGCTGCGGTCACGCAGGTCCTCGACCCGCCGCCGCAACGTCTCTACCGGCGGTAAGAAGTTGGGCCCGTTGATGATCGAGATGTTGCGGACCTCGGCGGCAAGCCGTTCCTCCCACGGCGCGTCCTTCGCGGGGCCGCCGAAGGCGAGCCTTATCACCCGCCACCGCGGCACCGCGGACAGCAGCCGGTTGGAGCTGGACATGATCAGGCCGAGCGATGCCACCCGGTCGGGATGGTCGGCGGCCAGCACCTGGGCGATCATGCCGCCCATCGATGCGCCGACGACGTGGGCCCGTTCGACACCGAGGTGGTCGAGCAGCCCCGTCACGTCGCCTGCCATGTCCACCAGGGTGTAGGGGACCCGGCTGCGGCGCCCCGTCACGTGTCGCAGCACCCGCGGATACACCGAGCCGGACGCCTTCAGCCCGTGCAGCTTGGTCGAGAGGCCGGTGTCGCGGTGATCGAACCGCACGACGCGGTGGCCCTGGCCGACAAGCCTCTCGCAGAACCCGTCCGGCCACATCGGCAGCTGGGCCCCGACGCCCATGATCAGCAGCACGGGCGCGGCGTCGATATCGCAGCGCGCACCCGCAGAGCCCGATGGAAGAAGTTCTTCGTAGAACAGTTCGACCGGCAGCGTCGGGCTACCGCACCGAGCCGTTCCGCTGCGGGTGTGCATCCCACATTTCTACGCTGTGGCCTTCCACGGTTTGATCCAGTCGGTCTCCGGCCAGCCCTGGTAACCGGCCATCAGCTCGTACATCGTTGCGCCGTCGATGGATTCGCGGATGATGTCGCAGTGCCCGGCATGCCGAGTGAGTTCCTCGACGAGGTGCATCGCGACCCAGCGCACATTCCAGTAGTCCAGGTCCTGCGGAAACCATGGCACGTCGTGCGGCACGGGCACCTGGGTGTCGAGGTCCGATGCGGTGAGGATCCGCAGCGTGTCCTCGTTCTGCGTGCGCAACTCGTCGAGCAGCCGCGCGAGCGTCTCGTCCTCGCGCATCACGTACTGGTCCTGGTAGTCGGCCATCTGTTCGGGCATGGGCCGTTCGTCGCGCGGCGGATACGCCGGGGCGGCCTTGACCCGCTCCATCCAGCTGCGCTGCACGCCCGTGGCGTGTTTGACGAGTCCGCCGATCGACAGCGCGCTGACCGACGGCCGCGACCGTGCCTGCTCATCGGTCAACCCGAAGGCCACCGAGAAGAACGCGTTCTGGTTGAACCGCAGGAACTCGATCAGAGTCTGTTTCTCGTCCTCGGCAGGTGGGGGCATTCCCTGCATTGCCTACTTCTCCTTCTTCTCGGGTGTGTTGGCGTAAAGGTCTCTGATGCAGGCGATTTCGGCACCATGGTGAATGACCTCACGGTTGATGTGCAGAACAAGGGCCATGAAGGGGTAGTCGGCGTGCCGGCCCC
>JAEZKH010000171.1 GCA_023415515.1 Actinomycetes bacterium | reverse complement strand
GGTCGGCACTGTGTTTCATAGCGTGATACTTTGATTCATACCAAGAGACAAGGCTCAGACATGTCCACCGATCTCGCCGCACTCGCCGAGCAGGCCGGGACGAAGTTCATCCTCGCGCTGTTCGTCGACCTGCGCGGAAAGCCGTGCGCGAAGCTCGTACCCGTGGAGGCCGTCGACCTGCTGGCCACCGATGGTGTCGGGTTCGCCGGATACGCCGTCGGCGCCATGGGCCAGGAACCCAAAGACCCTGACCTGATGGCGATTCCGGATCCGGCGTCGTTCACCGCCATCCCGTTCATCAAGGACGGCCTCGCGCTCGTCCACTGCGACCCGCATGTCAACGGCGAGCCGTGGCCATATGCGCCGCGGGTGATCCTGAAGTCGCTCGTCCAGCGTGCCGCCGACGCCGGCTTCGAACCGTGGGTCGGCGCCGAAGTCGAGTACTTCCTGCTGCGCCGGGGCGCCGACGGCGTTCTGTCGGTCGCCGACGTCGCCGACACCGCCGATCAACCCTGCTACGACGCCCGCGGCGTCACCCGGATGTATGACCACCTCACCGCCATCTCGACGGCGATGAATTCCCTCGGCTGGTCGAATTACGCCAATGACCACGAGGACGGCAACGGCCAGTTCGAGCAGAACTTCGAATACGCCGATGCCCTGACGACCGCCGATCGCGTTGTGACGCTGCGATATCTGCTGTCGGTGATGGCCGCCGACCGCGGCATGGTGGCGACGTTCATGCCCAAGCCCTTCGCCGACAAGACCGGCAGCGGCCTGCACCTGCACCTGTCGCTCACCAGCGGCGGCACCCCGGTCTTTCCCGCCGACGACGACGCGCGCGGCCTCGGACTGTCCGACACCGCGTACGCGTTCGTCGGCGGCATCCTGGAGCACGCGTGTGCACTGCAGGCCGTGGTCGCACCAACGGTCAACTCCTACAAGCGGACCGGAGCTCTGACCACATCGTCGGGTGCGTCCTGGGCCCCGCGGACGCCGACCTACGGCGGCAACGACCGCACCCATTACATCCGCGTGCCCGACTCCACCCGCGTGGAGTTGCGCGGCGGTGACGGCTCGGCCAACCCGTACCTGGCCATCGCCGCCGCACTCGGCGCGGGTATCGACGGGATCAAACGCAGCGCCGATCCCGGCCCTGTCGGCGACGCCACCACCGGTCGGCCACTGCCCCCCACGCTGCTGCACGCCGTCGACGAGTTCGAAGCCGACCCCGTCGTCACCGGCGTCCTCGATGCGGCGGGCGAAGGCGTCGCCGCCTACTTCGCCAAGGTCAAGCGGGACGAGTTCTTCTCCTATCACAGTGCCGTCGCCCCCTGGGAGATCGACACCTACCTGACCGCATTCTGACGCCGAACATCAAAGGAGCCAATGCATGTGCGGGATCGTCGGGTTGCACCTGCGCACCCCTGAGCTCTATCCCAGACTGGGAGAGCTGCTCACCGGGATGCTGTGCGAGATGGGCAACCGCGGCAGCGACTCCAGCGGGGTCGCCGTATACGGCGATCCGGTCTGGTCTCCGCCGGGACGCGGCTGCGTTTCGATCGTGGACGTCACCGACGACGCAGGCACCGTGGCATCGGCGGTCGCCGGGCACCTCGGCAGCGACGTCGAGACGGTCGCGGTCGGAGCGACGCGTCTGCTGTCGGCCGACGCGGACTCCGCGACCCTGCTCGACGCGACCAAGGCCGCATACCCGCGCGCGTTGATCGCGGGCTTCGGCGCCGACCTCGCGGTGCTCAAGGGCGTCGGCGATCCACGGACCCTGACCGCCGCATGGGATCTGACCCGCGCGCAGGGCTGGCAGGGCGTCGGCCACACCCGGATGGCGACCGAGTCGGCGGTCACCCCGGCGGGATGTCACCCCTACACCGTCGGGCCGGAACAGTGCATGGTGCACAACGGGTCGTTCGCCAATCACGCCACGATTCGGCGCGAACTGCGCTCGGCCGGTGTGGATTTCGACAGTGAGAACGACACCGAGGTGGGCGCGCGGTTCATCGCCCACCAACTGGCAGGCGGGCGCAGCGTCGAGTCCGCGCTGAAGGAACTCTGCGCGACGTTCGACGGCTTCTACACCCTGCTGGTGTCCAACCGCGACTCGTTCGCGGTCGTCCGCGACGCCATCGCATGCAAGCCCGCCGTGATCGCCGAAACCGACGACTGGGTGGCGGTCGGCAGCGAATACCGCGCGCTCGCAGGACTTCCCGGCGTCGAGTCGGCACGGATCTGGGAGCCCGAGCCGGAGGTGATCTACGCATGGAAGAGATGACGGCCACGGTGACGACCTTCGACCTGCGGACCACACCGCTGCGTGACGTCAACGCCGCACTGCATGCGCCCGGCCTGACCGGCGAGTTCGTCATCACCCGTCCGGACGGCGCCCACAACGTCGCGGTCGGTGTCGACGCGCCGGTGAAGGTCACCGTCGAAGGCCACGTCGGGTACTACGCCGCGGCCATGAACCAGCAGGCCGAGATCACGATCGACGGCAATGCGGGCACCGGTGTCGCCGAGAACATGATGAGCGGTTCGGTCTGGGTCAGAGGTGACAGCTCGCAGTCGGCCGGGGCAAGCGCCCATGGCGGACTGCTGGTGGTGGAGGGCAATGCCGCCGCGCGCTGCGGCATCTCGATGAAGGGGGTGGACATCGTGATCGGCGGGAACGTCGGGCACATGAGCGCGTTCATGGCGCAGGCCGGCCGGTTGGTGATCCGCGGCGATGCCGGCGAGGCGCTCGGCGACTCGATCTACGAGGCACGCATCTATGTGCGCGGCGGGGTGGCCTCGCTCGGGGCGGACTGCATCGCCAAGGAGATGCGCGACGAACACCATCATGAACTCGAATACCTGCTCAAGGCAGCGGGCTTCGAGGGCGACGACACCGGCGCTTACACCCGCTACGGTTCGGCCCGCTCGCTGTACCACTTCCACGTCGACAACGCCGCGAGCTACTGATGGGCTACCCGAGCGACGACAGGGCACGCCTCGGCCTGCGCGAGTCCGCCACCTTCGACCGCGAGACGATCGCGGCCATCCAGCGCGCGGCCGAGACCGGCATCTACGACATCCGCGGCTGGGGCGCCAAGCGGCCGCTGCCACACTTCGACGATCTGCTCTTCCTCGGCGCTTCGATGTCGCGTTACCCCCTGGAGGGCTACCGCGAGCGCTGCGACACCGATGTCGTCCTCGGTGGGCGGAACGCCAAGCACCCACTGCATCTCGACATCCCCGTCACCATCGCCGGAATGTCGTTCGGCGCGCTGTCCGGCCCGGCCAAGGAGGCTCTCGGCCGCGGGGCCAGCGAGGTCGGTACGTCGACCACCACCGGCGACGGCGGCATGACGGGCGAGGAGCGCGACCAAAGCAAATACCTTGTCTACCAGTATCTTCCGTCGCGTTACGGGATGAACCCCGATGACCTTCGCAAGGCCGACGCGATCGAGGTGGTGCTCGGGCAGGGCGCCAAACCCGGCGGCGGCGGGATGCTGTTGGGCCAGAAGATCTCGCCGCGCGTCGCGGCGATGCGGACCCTTCCGGAGGGAATCGACCAGCGGTCGGCCTGTCGCCACCCCGACTGGACCGGGCCGGACGATCTCACCATCAAGATCAACGAACTGCGCGAGATCACCGACTGGGAAAAGCCGATCTATGTGAAGGTCGGGGCGACCCGCACCTATTACGACGTCAAGCTGGCCGTCCACGCGGGCGCGGACGTGGTCGTGGTCGACGGCATGCAGGGCGGCACCGCGGCCACCCAGGAGGTGTTCATCGAGCACGTCGGCATCCCCACGCTGGCCGCCGTGCCAGAAGCCGTTCAGGCGTTGCAGGAACTCGGCGTGCACCGAAAAGACGTACAGCTCATCGTGTCCGGCGGAATCCGCACCGGCGCCGACGTCGCCAAGGCCATCGCGCTCGGCGCCGACGCCGTGGCGATAGGAACTGCGGCGTTGATCGCGCTCGGCGACAACCACCCCCGCTATGCCGCCGACTACGAGCGACTCGGCAGCGCCGCAGGGTTCTTCGACGACTTCCAGGACGGCACCGATCCCGCAGGTATCAGCACACAGGACCCCGAGTTGGCTGCGCGGTTCGACCCCGTCGAGGGCGGCCGCAGGCTGGCCAACTATCTGCGGGTGCTGACGATGGAGGCGCAGACCATCGCGCGGGCATGCGGCAAGGCCCACGTGTGCCACCTCGAGCCGGAGGACCTGGTGGCGGTGACCATCGAGGCCGCGGCCATGGCCAGGGTGCCGCTGGCGGGCACGAACTGGATCCCGGGGCACCGATGAGCGCTTGCGCGAAGAGCGGACAACACCGATGAGCGCTTGCGCGAAGAGCGGACGACACCGATGAGCGCTTGCGCGAAGAGCGGGCAACACCGATGAGCGACTCCGCCGACGTCGTCATCGTCGGCGGCGGCATCGAGGGATCGGCCGCCGCATGGGCGCTGAGTCTGCGCGGCGTCACCGATGTGTATGTCGCCGAACGCAATACCGTGGGCTCGGGGATGACGGGCAAATCCAGCGGGATCGTCCGCTGTCACTACGGGGTCAGCTCGCTTGCCGCGATGGCCGCCGTCGGTCTCGAGGTGTTCGAGAAGGCCGACGAGATGTTCGGCACCGACATCGGGTTCCGCCAGACGGGCTACGTCGTCGGCGTCGGCGAAGCGAACGTCGACGCGATGCGCAAGAGCCTGGCCGCCCAGCGCGCGGTCGGTGTGCACACCGAGGAGATCGATCGATCCGACGTGGCGAAGATGTGGCCGTTCGCCGACCTGACGCCGTTCGCCGCCTTCGGTTGGGAGCCGCGCGGGGGCTACGGCGACGCCTACCAGACCGCGCAGGCGTTCGCCGCCGCCGCGCGCACGGCCGGCGTGCGGATCCGGCAGGGCACACCGGTTGCAGGCTTGTCCGTCGACGGCGACGCCGTCACCGGAGTGCTGTTGGCCGACGGCACCTCGGTTTCGGCAGGCACGGTCATCGTCGCCACCGGTGTCTGGACCAGGCCGTTTCTGCAGCCTTACGGCATCGACGTCCCGATCCGGGTGGTCCGTGAGCAGATCGTCACCATCGACCCCGGCATCGAAACGGGCGCGGTTCCGGTGTTCTCCGACCTGGTGTCGCTGCAGTACGTCCGGCCGGAGGTGGGCGGCGACATCCTGTTCGGCAACAGCGACCTGTCCGATGTCGAGGAGACCGACCCCGACGGTTACCTCAACCGGGCCACCGAGGCATTCGTCGACCTCACCGTCGACAAGGTCGGCACGCGGTTCCCCGGGTTCACCGACGCGGCGATCAGATCGAGCTATGCCGGCTGCTACGACGTCACCCCCGACTGGAATCCGGTGATCAGCAGGGGCCCGCTCGACGGCCTGATCATCGCTGCGGGCTTCAGCGGGCACGGTTTCAAGATCGCTCCCGCGGTGGGCAGGCTGATCGCCGACCTCGTGGTGGACGGTCGCAGCGCCGACCCGCGCATCCCCGAGTCCGATTTCCGCTTCTCCCGGTTCGCCGAGGATGATCTGCTGAAGACGCCGTATCCCTACGTCGGCGCCGGGCAGATGCGTTAGACGGGAGGCCGAAGGACCGTTGAGTGACGTCCCGTTGCTGCGCAACAGGTCGGGCACCGCCCGCGACCGTGACCCCGCCGCGCCCGTCGAGGATCTCGAGTTCGAGGCGGCGATCGGCCGCAACGTGCGGCAGCTGCGTCTACAGCAGGGCCTTACCGTCGCTGAAATGGCTGCCCGCGTTGGTATTTCGAAGGCGATGATGAGCAAGATCGAGAACGCGCAGACGTCGTGCAGTCTGTCGACGCTCGCTTTGCTCGCCAAGGGTTTCGATGTACCGGTGACCAGTCTGTTCCGCGGCGCCGAAGTCGAACGGCCTGCGGCGTTCGTGAAGGCGGGCACCGGTGCGCGGATCGCGCGCAACGGCACCAAGGAAGGACACGAGTACCAACTGCTCGGCTCGCTGCGCGGCGAACACAAGCGGCTGGAGTGCCTGCACGTCACGCTGTCGGCGAAGAGCAAGACCTATCCGCTGTTCCAGCATCCGGGCACCGAGTTCATCTTCATGCTCGAGGGCGTCATGGACTACAGCCACAGCCGGTCGGTGTACCGGCTGGAACCGGGCGACTCGCTGCAGATCGACGGCGAGGGCGCGCACGGCCCCGTCGACCTGATCGAGGTGCCGATCCGCTTCCTTTCGGTCATCGCCTTCCCCGATTCGCAGGTCTGACCCGCATTTTGTGACCTGCCGGGCGCGGAGTACAGTTGCCGACGTGCAGCGGGTGCTCCTTCTCGGCAGCCGCGACGGGGTCTGAACCAGACCGGCTTCCCGTCGCGGGTAGTCGCGATGCGCCGGTCGAGTCCCCCCTACTCCCGGAGCCAAGACCGTGACCACCTTCTCGAAATCCACCCCGGATTCCCCTGACGCCTTCGCGTCCGTACGCCAGATCACCAAACCCACGGGCCCGCCGAATCCCGGCCAGCCGGCGTGGAACACGCAGCGCGCATCGGCCATGCCGGTGACCCGCTACCGCAGTTTCGCCGACGAGGTCGAACCGATCACGCTGCCCGACCGCACCTGGCCCGACAAGGTCATCGACCGCGCCCCGATGTGGTGCGCCGTCGACCTGCGCGACGGCAACCAGGCGCTCATCGACCCGATGAGCCCACAGCGCAAACGCCGCATGTTCGATCTGCTGGTCCGAATGGGCTACAAGGAGATCGAGGTCGGCTTCCCGTCGGCGAGCCAGACCGACTTCGACTTCGTCCGCGAGATCATCACCGACGGCGCCATCCCCGACGACGTCACCATTCAGGTGCTGACGCAGTGTCGGCCCGAGTTGATCGAGCGCACGTTCCTGGCCTGCGAGGGCGCGCCGCGAGCGATCGTGCACTTCTACAACTCGACGTCGATCCTGCAGCGGCGGGTGGTGTTCCGCGCCGACCGCGACGCGGTCAAGGCCATCGCCACCGACGGCGCGCGCATGTGCGTCGAGGAGGCCGAGAAGTACCCCGGCACGCAATGGCGGTTCGAGTACAGCCCGGAGTCCTACACCGGCACCGAACTGGAGTACGCCGTCGACGTCTGCAACGCTGTCGCCGACATCATCAAGCCGACACCCGACGTGCCGCTGATCGTCAACCTGCCCGCCACCGTCGAGATGGCGACACCGAACGTCTACGCCGACTCGATCGAATGGATGCACCGGCACCTGACACCGCGCGATTCGATCATCCTGAGCCTGCACCCGCACAACGACCGCGGAACCGCCGTGGCCGCAGCCGAATTGGGCTATCAGGCAGGCGCCGACCGGATCGAGGGCTGCCTTTTCGGCAACGGTGAGCGCACCGGCAACGTGTGCATCGTCACGTTGGGGCTGAACCTGTTCTCGCGCGGCGTCGACCCGCAGATCGACTTCTCCAACATCGACGAGATCCGGCGCACGGTGGAGTACTGCAACCAGCTGCCGGTGCCCGAACGCCATCCCTACGGCGGCGATCTGGTGTACACCGCGTTCTCCGGAAGCCACCAGGACGCGATCAACAAGGGGCTGGACCAGATGAAGGTCGACGCGGACGACGTCGGCGTCGATGTCGACGACCTCCTGTGGCAGGTCCCGTATCTGCCGATCGATCCACGCGACGTCGGACGCACCTACGAGGCTGTGATCCGGGTGAACTCGCAGTCCGGCAAGGGCGGCGTCGCCTACATCATGAAGGCCGACCACGGGCTCGCACTTCCGCGGCGACTGCAGATCGAGTTCAGCCAGGCGATCCAGAAGATCACCGACGGCGAGGGCGGCGAGGTGTCGCCCAAGGAGATGTGGGACGTCTTCGCCGAGGAGTATCTCGCACCGGTGCGTCCGCTCGAGCGCATTCGGCAGAAGGTCACCGCGTCCGAGGTCGACGGCGGCACCGACACCATCGAGGCCGTCGTCAAGGTCGACGGCGTCGAGCGCGAGATCGTCGGCGCAGGCAACGGCCCGCTCGCGGCGTTCGTGGACGCGTTGGGCGCCATCGGTATCGACGTCTCGGTGTTGGACTACTCCGAGCACGCGTTGTCGGCAGGCGAGCAGGCGCAGGCGGCCGCGTACGTCGAGGCGTCCGTCGGCGGCAAGACGGTATGGGGCGTGGGCATCGCGACGTCGATCACCACCGCATCGCTTCGCGCGGTGGTCTCCGCTGTCAACCGGGCCGCGCGCTAGCACCTGTGTGATTGACTGACGGGCCACGCACATCAGGGTCGTGGCCGCCGACGAAGGAGTTAGGCATGGACTGGGGTCCGACATGGGATTTTCTCTGGCACTTTCTGATCATCTTCGGGTGGATCGCCTACCTGCTCGTGCTGTTTCAGATCCTCACCGACTTGTTCTGGCGCGATCATGAGACGTCCGGCTTCCTGAAGGCCGTCTGGGTGTTATTCCTGATCGTGTTTCCCTGGCTCGGCGCGCTGGTCTATCTCCTGGCCCGCGGCAAGGGCATGGCCGCGCGGGCCCAGGCCGCAGCGATGGCTGCAAAGCAACAGACCGACGACTACATCAGAGAGGCGGCCGGCCGGTCACCTGCCCAGGAGATCGCCGATGCCAAGGCGCTCCTGGACTCGGGCACGATCAGCCAGGCCGAGTTCGATTCGCTGAAAGCCAAGGCGCTCACCTAGGTCCGACGAGACCCGGCGGCGGCGACGTCGCGCTCAGAACAGCGCGTACTGGCCGCCGTCGAGGGTGTGGTCGGTGAACTCCTCGATATCGGTTCCGCCGATCACACCGTCGAGGCCTGCCATGAACTCGACGTCGGAAACCAGGGGAACGCCGAGCTCCGCCGCCTGATAGCCCTTGCCCTGCTCGGGCTCGGGCTCGTTGCAGACCACCAACGACGTTTCCTGGTCGACGGCGTCGGTATAGGACAGCCCCGCGTGCACGATGCGCTCGACAAGTTCCTCATGGGTGCGCGACACCTCGGCCGAAAGAGCGACCCGCATGCCCTGCACC
>JAEZKH010000154.1 GCA_023415515.1 Actinomycetes bacterium | reverse complement strand
GCGACGGCATGGTTGCCGATGCCGATCACGTTGGTCACGAACGCCGGAGCCACCGCCGTGAAGCGGCCCGTCACGGCGAAGCCTGCGAACGCGGCCAGCGCCGCGATGGCGAATACCGGCCGCACCTCGGCGGGCACCGAGAGTCGCTGCACGCCGAGGCGCCCATGGCCGGGCGAGGTCTCCGGCATGAATGCGACCGCCGCGGCCGCCGCCAGCGCGAGCACGATGTGGACCACGAAGGTGAGCTGCAACGGGTCTGGGGCGTACTCGACCAGCACCCCTGCCAGTAGCGGCCCGATGCCCAGTCCGCCGATGTTGGCGACGGTGGCGACAGCGGCCGCCCGGCCGTGCCAGCGCGGCGGCGCGGCTTCGATCACCGCGGCGGTGGCGGTGCCGGCGAAGAGGCCGGCCGACAGGCCGGACAAGACGCGACCCGCCAGCAGCAGTGGCACGGAGTCGGCGAACAGGAATACGACAGCGCTCACGACCGCCGAGAGAACGCCCGCGAGCAACACGGGACGTCTGCCGATCGCATCCGACCACCGACCGAACGCCACCAACGCCACCAGTACCGCCACCGCGTACGTCGCGTAAACGACCGTGGTGGTCAAAACGCCGAAGTGCATTCGCTCCGCGTACAGCGCATACATCGGTGTCGGCAGCGTGGTGCCCGCCATGACGGCCACAAATGCATACGCCAACAGGGGGAACGCGTAGCGCCGCCGGGGCGAGGTTTCGAGCATGTGGTGGTTCAGCGGCTTAGCCACCCCCCGTATTCCGGCTTCAGTGTGTTGTGACCGCTTTCTCAGCGCCGACACCGGTCAGGGTGCGCACCTCGAATTCCGCGTTCAACGCCGCATCTCCGCGGTCCGACGAGGTCAGCGTGCCGACGATGCCGAGTATGAAGGCCAACGGAATGGACACGATGCCCGGGTTCGCCAGCGGGAACCATGCGAAATCGACACCCGGGATCATCGCGGTCTTGGCGCCCGATACCGCGGGGGAGAAGATGATCAGCACAATCGTCGAGATCAACCCGCCGTACATGCTCCACAGCGCGCCGCGGGTGTTGAACCGTTGCCAGTAAAGCGAATACAGGATCGTCGGCAGGTTCGCCGCTGCCGCGACCGCGAACGCCAACGCGACCAGGAACGCGATGTTCTGTTCGGCGGCAAGGATGCCGAGCAGGATGGACAGGATGCCGATCACCACGACGGTGATACGCGATACCCGCACCTGATCGCCCTCGTTGACGTCGTTGTTCTTCAGCACGCTGGCGTAGATGTCGTGCGCGAACGACGTCGCCGCTGTGATCGTCAGGCCGGCGACGACGGCGAGGATCGTGGCGAACGCCACCGCGGAGATGATGCCGAGCAGCAGCACGCCGCCGAGTTCGAACGCCAGCAGTGGGGCGGCCGAATTCTGCGCGCCGGGGGCGGCGAGGATCGCGTCGGGCCCGACGAGCGCTGCCGCGCCGTAGCCGAGCGCAAGCGTGAACAGATAGAAGGCGCCGATCAGGACGATTGCCCACACCACCGACCGCCTGGCCTCCTTGGCGGTCGGCACCGTGTAGAAGCGCATCAGCACATGCGGCAGACCCGCGGTACCGAGCACAAGCGCCAGCGCCAGCGATATGAAGTTGATCTGCGAGGTCAGGCTGGCCCCGTATTGCGCGCCCGGCGCGAGGACGTCCCGCTTGGCGACGCCTTCGGTGGTCGCCGACGAAACCGCGGACTGGGCTGATCGGAGGATGTCGGAGAAGTTGAGCCCGAACTTGGCGAGCACCCACACCGTCATCAACGCCGCGCCGCCGATCAGCAGGACCGCCTTGATGATCTGCACCCATGTGGTGCCCTTCATGCCGCCGATCAGGACATAGACGATCATCAACACGCCGACGACTGCGATGACGAGGGCCTGCCCGATGTCGCTGGTGACGTTGAGCAGAAGAGCGACGAGACCGCCCGCGCCCGCCATCTGGGCCAGTAGGTAGAACAGACATACCGCGAGGGTCGTGAGTGCTGCCGCCATCCGCACCGGCCGTTGCCTCAGCCGGAAACTCAGCACGTCTGCCATGGTGAATTTGCCTGCATTTCGCAGCAATTCGGCGACCAACAGCAACGCGACGAGCCAGGCCACCAGGAATCCGATCGAGTACAGGAAGCCGTCGTACCCGTACACGGCGATGGCGCCCGCGATGCCGAGGAAGCTGGCGGCCGACAGGTAGTCACCAGAGATCGCGATGCCGTTCTGCGGCCCGGTGAATGAGCGCCCCGCGGTGAAGAACTCGGCGGCGGTGGCGTTCCTCTTGCTGGCCCGGATCACGATGAACAGCGTCACCGCGACGAACAACAGGAAGATCCCGATGTTGGCGGCGGAGTTGCCGACGGTCTCACCGGCGGCGGCCTGAATGTGGGTGGTCACGCGGCATCACCCTCCAACTCGTTGCGGATGGCTTCGGCGCGCGGGTCCAGTTCGCGGTTGGCGAATCGAACGTAGATGAAGGTGATCAGAAAGGTGGTGACGAACTGCCCGAGGCCGATCACGATGCCGACGTTGATGTCACCCCAGACCTTGGTGGCCATGAAGTCGTGGGCGAAGGCGCCGAGAAGCACGTAGGCGAAATACCACAGAAGGAACACTGCGGTCATCGGAAAGACGAAGCGGCGCAGCCTGTTCCGTAACTCTTGGAACTCTGGACTGGCCTGTACTGTGACGAACTGCTGACCGCTCGCGGCGGGCGTCAGGTCGGTATCGGACAACGCGGACTCCTGACCTCGATCTGAAATTGTGTACTCACAGCATATTGAGACCTAGCTCACAGGCGAGGGTTCCCGCGCCGCGCGTCGGCCAAACCGGAGAGCAATCAGATCGAGGTGGGGGGAACGCGCAGTTGATCGGGGGATCCGCCTACTCGACCGGGCAGGCGTATTTTCTGGCGACATCGAACACCCTGTCCTGGGCTCCGGGGCCGATCACTCCCTGGGCGGCCAGTTCGATACCGATGTATCCCGGGATGCCGCCCACGCATGCTTGGTGCGCGACGCGCCATGCGGTGTCCGGATTCAAGTGATAGCCGTTGCGCTCGAGGCCCTGCATGTACTCGTCGAATGCCGGCGTGCCCTGGTCGGGGATGGCGTTCGCCGTGCCTGCGAAGGCGATGGCGGCGATTGTTGCGGCAAGCAGAGGTGCTATCACGCGTTTCATGTCGGGCCCCACGAATCCGTTCCTGTTGTCGTCAGTACGTTTGCACACTCGACCGACAAAGACAGCGGATTCGCGCCCCCACCTAGACTGACCACGTGCCCACCCTTCAGCTGGCCCAGGACCCGGGGGCCGATGCTCTGCTCGAGTCCAACCCCTTCGCACTGCTTGTCGGGATGCTGCTCGACCAGCAGATTCCACTCGAGGTGGCCTTCGCGGGCCCGAAGAAGATCGCCGACCGCATGGGCGGCGTCGACGCCCGCGAGATCGCCGACTACGACCCGGAGAAGTTCGCCGCGCTCTGCGCCGAGCGGCCCGCGGTCCATCGCTTTCCAGGCTCGATGGCCAAGCGCATTCAGGCTTTGGCGCAGATCATCGTCGACCGCTACGACGGCGACGCCGCCGCCGTGTGGGCCGCGGGGGATCCCGACGGCGCCGAGGTGCTCGCGCGGCTCAAGGAGTTGCCCGGTTTCGGCGACCAGAAGGCGCGAATCTTTCTGGCGCTGTTGGGCAAACAGTACGGCGTCACACCCAAGGGATGGCGCCAGGCGGCCGGCGACTACGGCAAGGCAGGCTCGCACCTTTCGGTGGCCGATATCGTCGACGCCGGTTCGCTCGAGAAAGTGCGGGCGTACAAGAAGCAGATGAAGGCGGCGGCCAAGGTGGCGAGGAAGTAGGCGCTAGAGCGGTTCGCCGTGGAAGCGCTCCTTGGTGACGAAGTCTGCGACAGGTTTGCGCGTGAGCTTGCGCAGCTGTTTGACGGGCTTGCCGATCGGAAGGATTGCGGCGACGGCGTAGTCGGGCGGTATCCCGAGCAGTTCCTTCACGCGGGGTTCCTCGGCGACTGCCGCGGTGGTGAGCACACCGCCGAAGCCCTCGTTGCGGGCGGCCAGCAAGATGTTCCACACGAACGGGTACACCGACGCGCCGGCTATCAGGCCGACCCGGTCGAGGTGCTGGTCGAAGGCGGCAACGACGTTCAGGTCGACGCACACCACCAGAACCACCGCGGCGCTGCGCAGTGGCGACTGGCGGGGCACATCGACGGCGTCGATCGTTTCGGCGTCGACTCCGCAGGGGTGCAACGGGTTCCACGGTCCTTCACCGTTGCGGATCTGCGCGATGTAGCGCTTGGCGCCGGGGATGGCGCAGTCGATCAGGCGTTCGCGGGTCTGTGCGTCACGGACGACGATGACGTGGTTGCCTTGGCGGTTTCCGCCACTCGGCGCGAAACGGGCGTTGTCGAGAATGCGTTCGAGTACGTCGTCGGACAGGGGATCGCCCGTGTACTCGCGGACCGCGCTCGTGGTGCGCATGACGTCGTATAACTCCATGCCGTCCATCCTGACTGTGGGATCGTAGAGACATGAAGACTCATCTGAACTGTCCCTGCGGCGAGGCGATCACCGGAACGGACGAAGACGATCTGGTCGAGAAGGCGCAGAAGCACCTTTCCGAGCAGCATCCCGGCCGCGAGTACGACCGGGACGCCATCCTCTTCATGGCTTACTGACGCTCACGCGTCGCGAGCGACCGCTTTTGTACGTGCCGCGGCGGCGTGTCGGCGTGCAGACACGGTCGCTCGCGGTGCGACGGGCTATGGCACCACCGTCGAGCCGATGGTCGGCATGAACTGGCATTGCTTCTCGGTGGTGGTGACCTGGCCGAAAATGGTCGACATGATGCTGCCCGACCCGGTGTCGACAATCGCCGACAGGGTGGTCGGACCCTCGGGGTTGATGTCAGGCCGCGGCTTGAGTGCTGCGCTGCCCGACTTGCCCGTGGTCAGGTTGACCCAGGTGACGTTCAGCGGCAGCTTCTGCTCTGCCGCCGGTCCCGGCGTGCCGATCGCGGTGAACACGTAAGCGGTCTGTCCCGCAGCGGGTCCCGGCGCGGGGATCTTGGCCGGGCCCGCGACCGAGATAGCGGTTGCGAGGACGTTGCCGCCGTCCTTCAGGCATCCGTTGCTGATCGACGGATACAGGAAGTCCTGGGTTGTCGGGGCATCGTCGCCGAACTGCAGGTTGCCCGCCGCCCCTTCCGGCGCGGGAGCTGACGCAGGCACCGCCTCGGGTGCAGGCGCCGCCTCTGGTGTCGGCACCGCCTCGGGTGCAGGCGCGTGGAAGGCCTCGGGCGCAGGCCCGACGGCATGCGCCGGGTCGACGCCCGCTGGGAGATGAGCCTCCGCGGCCGGCGTCGCGCCCGGTGCGGGCACGTGTGCAGCCGCCGGTTGCGCGACGAAGGTGTTCACCGCCGACGCCACATTCTTCGAGTCCGGGGGTGCCGTCGAGTCACCCGTGAAGGCGGCCGCCGCCGCCATCAGCGTCGACACCGCGTTGTACGGGTCGGTGGCCGCCTTCTGGATCGCCGGGCTCAGCCCCTCGACTGCCTGCAGGCCGGGTGCCTGCACGGCGTCGACGGGCAGCGGAGCGGCCGGGTCGGCATTGGCGGTACCGGTCATACCGAACAGCAGGGCTGCCGACG
>JAEZKH010000314.1 GCA_023415515.1 Actinomycetes bacterium | reverse complement strand
CGAGGAACATCATCGGGGCCGCAGACCTGACGGGCGTCAACGGCAGCGCTGTGTTTCTGTCGTGCACGAGCCTGCACGATCCGCCGTACCAGGCGGCTGTGTACCTGAATTTCCCTCTGCCTGAGACAAATTCGGTCAGACGCATCAAAGAGGTTGCAGAGGCGATGGTGGCAGCAGGATGGCAGCAGGCGCCCTCGATGGGCGAACACTTCGGGATGAAGCTGACCAGGGACGGGGTCACGTCGACGTTTCACCAGAATCCCGACGCCCCGCAATTCGCGACCATGCGCATCTACGGGGAGTGCCGCATCACCTCGGACCACCGCAATGACAACCCGGCGTTCACCGATATCACCGACCTTCTCGGCTGAGGGAGCGCTGCAGCAGGACGGTGTCCAGCCAGCGACCGTGTTTGAAGCCGACCGCGGTCAACCGGCCCGCATCCACGAAGCCGCGGTTGCGGTGCAGGGCAAGGGAAGCCTCGGCATCGGAGTCCACGATGACGGCGACGACCTGCCGAATACCTGCGTCGGCGCACCTGGTGAGCAACGCATCCAGCAGGTGCCCGCCGACGCCACGGCCGACGGCACCCGGCGCCAGGTAGATCGAGTCCTCCACGGTGTGGCGGTAGGCGGCGCGTGGTTTCCATTGCGCGCAATAGGCATAGCCGGCTATTTCACCGGCGACCTCGGCAGTGAGGAATGGCAACCCGCTGCCGGTGACCGCGCCGAAACGTCGGTGCCACTCCCGCGCGTCGGGAGGCTCCGTCTCGAATGTCGCGACGCTGCTCGAAACATGGTGGGCGTAGATGGCGGCGATCGCGTCCAAGTCAGCGGCCGCCGCGGGCCGGACGGTCTGCTCGCCCACGTCGTCGGCCGTCAGCAGCTCACGGGATCCGATTCGCAATACGGCGTCTTTCCCGGAAAGCGATAGCGGTGGGCAGCAACCCACCGGTACGCCGCTTCCTGCGCCAACCGCATCCCGGGAAGGCGATAGATCAGCAACGGGATTCTGCTGCCCACCGCCACCGAGACGGCAGCGTTCGCGGCTTCTGCGCCGCTGTACACCTGGCCGGAGGAGTCGAGCCAGCGAAGGCTGTCCAATAGGTGCTCAGGGGCGATCCCGAGTCGCTCCGCGGTGCCGGGTGCCTGCAGCGGTTCGGTGTGCAGATCGCCCGTGCGGTTGATCTCGAGCAGAAAATCCCTGGCTCGAGTGCACATTCCGCACGCTCCGTCGAAATACAGGGTGCCGTTCATGCTTCCAGTGTGCCCCGGTGTCACCACCCGTGCCGGCCGTGCCGGCCGGGCCGACCGGAACGTCCGGGCTCAGCCGGTCAAGCAGGTCCATACGCGGGCGGGCCGGGCGGAGTCGGGTCGGGCGCGGAGTCACGGCGACGTGCGGCGATGCCTGCGAGCGCCTCGAACACCACGCGATGCGCGGCGTTCACCGTCAGTTCGGCGTGGTCGTAGGCGGGTGCCACCTCGACGACGTCCACGCCGACGACGTCATGCTCGTAGCAGAGCTGACGGACCATGCGCAACAGGTCGGCGCTGGTGATGCCGCCGGGTTCCGGCGTGCCCGTGCCCGGGGCGTGCGCGGGGTCCATCACATCGACGTCGACGGATACGTAGAGCTTGTCGGCCTTGGCCAGGGCCTCTGCGACCGCGTCGCGCAGCACCTCCTTGAAGCCGCGCTCCCAGATCTCCTGCATGGTGTGCCACGTCATGCCCTGTTCGAGCATCCACTCGAAGGTGTCCTGCGGCGGCCAGTATCCGCGCAGCCCCACCTGGACGAAATGGGTTCCGGGCACCGCACCCGATTCGATCAACCGGCGCATCGGGGTGCCGTGGCTCGCCAGGTTTCCGTCGATGATGTCGGCGGTGTCGGCGTGTGCGTCGAAATGCACGATGCCGACATTTCCGTAGCCGTGTACGTCGGCGACGGCCGTCGCGGCGGGCCAGGTGATCGAGTGGTCGCCGCCGAGTATGACCGGCACGATCCCGCGGGATGCCACCGCGTGCACCCGCTCGCGAATGTTCTTGTGCGACACCTCGGTCAGACCATGCGGGCAGTAGGCGTCGCCGAAGTCGACGACCTCGAGCCAGTCGAAGATCTCCAGCCCGTAGTCCAGGTGGTAGGTGCCCGGTTCGTAGGCGGTGGCCCGGATGGCACGGGGGCCGAACCTGGCACCGGGGCGGTTCGTCGTCGCGACGTCGAATGGCGCGCCGACGATCGCGACGTCGGGCCGCCACGACTCGAGCTGTTCGACCTCGGTCAAAAACGGCCGGTGGCCGAACGAAGCCAGGCCCGAATAGGGGAGATCGAGTTGCTCAGCCATACCCGGGGGCAGGTCCCGCTGGGGTGCGCGCTCGTGCTGGTCGCCCATGAGCGTGACAGTACCGCTCGATGCGGCCCGGTTCCGGCGAACCGGAACGCAAGATCACCTGCCCGCGAACTCCGCGAACCCGGCGAGCCCCGAACCCCAGCCGTCGGCGGCGCCCACCGAGTCGGCCATACCCTGACCGCCCTCGTACATTCGCCAGAAGTCCTTGTGCACCAAGGTCACTCGGGTTCGGTCGCCCTCCGCGGTGAACGTCACCGAAACTCGCGAGGCCTTCTCGACGTCGGTTTCGAGCTGCCAGGTACCCGTGATCATCCATGCGAAAGTGAAGCTCGCAGGCGGATCCCATTCGACAACCCGACCCCATACGGACTGGCTGCCGTCCGCACAGGTGTCGTACAACCGGCCGCCGACTTCGGGTTCCACGGTCATCGCGACCACCGGGGACGTCGCGAGGTGGTGCCCGGACGGCCACCACTCGGCGATCCGCTTGGTGAAGAGGTCGAACGCGCGCTCGGGCGTGCCTGCGACGGTGACCTCGCGGTGGACGTCAGTGGTCGTGGTCATGAATCGTCTCCTGACTCGTCGGGGTGACTGTCGGCGAATGCGGCGAAAGCGGCAAGGGCATCGCGCCACATGACATCGAGCCACTGCCGCAGCACCTCGAAGCCGTCGGTGGTCACGGTGTACACGCGGCGCGTTCCGACGGGATGCGACGCCACGACGCCGGCGTCCTTGAGAATCTTCAGGTGCTGCGAAACCGCGGGGCGGCTGATCGGCAGCTGGTCGGCGATCTGCTGCACCGATGAGGGCGTGCGGCACACCAGTTCGAGCACGTCTCGCCGAGTCGGGTCGGCGAGCGCGTCGAGGACCCTTCCGTAAGTAGCCACTTACCGTTAATATCAGCTTACGAACAGCGGGTCAAGAACTACGACATGTCCACCGGACGCGCGACGCCGGTCGATGTACTGCACGAGATCGCGATCTTGGACGCCAACGCGGCTCACCTCAGCGCGCGGCGCAGACCGTAAGCCATTGTCGCTCAATGCTCTTGAGCATGCGCGGATAGACGATCAGATACCGGAACGGCGTGATCGCCGCCATGTACGCCCGGCCAAGCCGACCGTTGCGCTTGACGAGAATCGCCAGTTGGCCGCGGTGACCTCCGTTTCCGTCGGGCACCCATCCAAGGTGGATCACTCCGTGCACGGTCCGGTTGATCAGTTCCGCCGCCCATTCGTCGTCGAGTTGATACAGGGGAGTGAAGCCCAGCGGGGGATACACCGTCGATGGCCGACCGCGGAGGTCGCCGGGCAACCTCGACCGCAGGCTCGGCCGCTCCGGATCGTCGGACGGCCCGTCCCACCCGAAGACGCCGCCGAGGATCTCCCGGATCGCGAAGAGCATCCCGACCACGGAGAATCGCCGCTTCGCCTCCCCGAATGAACTGACCATCCGAACCAGGCGGGGGAAGTCCTCGGCCCCGCCTGGCGTCGGAAGCCCCCAGACGTCCTCCAGTCGGAAGTCGTCGGTGAGTTCATGGATGCGCCATGGTCGCGAAAAGTGTGCGCTGTCGGGGAG
>JAEZKH010000429.1 GCA_023415515.1 Actinomycetes bacterium | reverse complement strand
AACACCTCCGGGGCGTGTCAGGAGGTCCACGTGCGTCAACACACGGACCCATCAGGAATCAGTTACAGATCCCTTCCTGACACCTCCGGAGGCATTTGAGAAGGACCAACTCGATCTATATCAGCGGAGGTGCTCGACGCCGTCATCGAGCAGCGACAGCAGGTAGCTGCCGTAGCCGGACTTGACCAGGAGTTCGGCGCGTTCCCGCAGCTCATCGTCGGAGATATAGCCGAGCCGCCACGCCACCTCTTCGGGCACGCCGATCTTCAGGCCCTGCCGCTCCTCGATGGTGCGGACGTAATTGCCCGCATCGAGCAGCGAGTCGAAAGTGCCGGTGTCGAGCCACGCAGTGCCGCGCGGGAGCACCTCGACGGCCAACCTGCCCTGCTCGAGGTACGCGCGGTTGACGTCGGTGATTTCGTACTCGCCGCGGTCGGAGGGGTGCAGTCGCGCAGCGATCTCGACGACATCGTTGTCGTAGAAGTACAGTCCCGGCACCGCATACGGCGAGCGAGGCGATTTCGGCTTCTCTTCCAGAGACACGACGCGGAGGTCGTCATCGAACTCGACCACGCCGTACGCCGATGGGTTCGCAACCCGGTAGGCGAAGATGGTCCCGCCGTCTATGTCGCTGAAACGACGCAGCTGGGACCCCAGGCCGGGCCCGTAGAAGATGTTGTCGCCCAACGCAAGTGCGGCCGACTCGGTGCCGATGTGGTCGCGTCCGATGACGAAGGCCTGCGCGAGCCCGTCGGGTGAGGACTGCACGGCGTAGGTGATCGAGATTCCGAACTGATGGCCGTCGCCGAGCAGCCTGCCGAAGGCCGCAACGTCGTCGGGAGTGGTGATGACGAGAACGTCCCTGATGCCTGCGAGCATCAGCGTGGTCAGCGGGTAGTAGACCATCGGCTTGTCGTACACCGGAAGCAGTTGCTTGCTGACCCCCAGGCTGATGGGGTGCAGCCGGGTTCCTGTCCCGCCCGCGAGGATGATTCCGCGCATATACGGATTTTGCCAGGTGTCAATGCGACCTGTACTGCTCCGCCATGCGCGAATGGCGAGTTCGCTCTGCAAAGAAGCTGTTATCAAAGTGATAGACGGGGCTATTGTTAACTGTCGGGGCGGCGCGGATGCTTTGATCTTGATCACGTCCGCCCAGCTGATGGAGTGCCCCATGTCCGCCGTACGTGCGGTATTCGCCTCATTCGGGGTCATCGCCGTCACGGCGGGTGTCGTCGCCGCGGTCTCGATCGCCGCGCCGGCAGGTGCCGCGGATGCCGTGACCGTTGAAGCCGAATCGATGAGGTTCGCCCCGGCGTCCGCTGCCGCCGCCGTTCGCGACGCCACCGCATCTGCAGGTGCCGCACTGGTGATGCGGTCGACTGCGACCGCGTCGGTGACGCTGTCGCTACCTGCGGCTGTCGGCATCGTGGTACGCGCCAAAGGACAGCAATGCAACGGCGCGCCGACCATGAATGTCGTCGTCGACGGTAATGCCGTTTCGACCACGAAGGTCTCGTCGTCGCAATGGACCAACTACACGACGTCCAGAACGATCGCCGCGGGCCCGCATACGATCTCGGTCACCTACCCCAACCCCTACCGGCTTTTCCTCTGCACTCGGACGCTGTCGTTGGATCGTGTCAGCGTGATCGCCAACGCGGCAACCACCACTTCGACTCCCACCAGCGTTCCGACGAGCACTACGCCTCCTTCGACCACGGCCCCGCCATCCGTTCCCTCCGGTGACGCAACCGCATGGCTGCAGTCGCGCTTCGACGCGCTCAAACCAGGTGAGACCCTCACGCTGCAGCCAGGCGTCTATCAGCACTCAGGCGTGCTGAAGATGCGGGTCGCCGGCGCACGCATCAATGGCGACGGCGCCACGCTGCAGGCCACGAGCGACCCCACGTCGGCCGTCCAGATACTCGCCGACAACGTCGCAATCTCGAACATGATCCTGGCGGCCCCACTGACCGGTACTCGTTACACGACAGCCGATCAGACGAAGCTCTTGGTGGCGGCCAACGGCGTCTCAGTTAGCGACGTCACCGTAACCGGTTCGGCCTCAGCGGGCATTTCAGTGGTGGGAGCAACCAATTTCAGGCTGGACCGGGTGACCGTGCGAAATTCCCGCGCCGATGGCATTCACATCACCCGCGGCGCCAACAACGGTCAGGTGAACAACGCCGTCACCGAGTGGTCAGGCGACGACGGAATCGCCGTCGTGTCCTACGGCGGCGAACCGAGCTGCCACGACATCGTCATCAACTCGCCAACGGTCACCGGAACCACGTGGGGTCGCGGCATTTCGGTCGTCGGTGGACAGAACATTTCCTACCGCAACATCTCGGTGACTCAGTCGAGTGCTGCCGGGGTATACGTCGCCACCGAGGGCAACCCCTGGAACACCGGTGCGGTGAGCAAGGTCGACGTGACGGGCGGCACGGTCGACGGAGCCAACACCAGCACGGAGGTGATTCACGGTGCGGTGCTGGTGTACTCGGGCAACTCGAAGCAGAGTGTTCGCGATGTGACGATCTCGGGTCTCACCATCGCGAACACGCCGACTACAGCGACACGAAACGTCGGCATCCTCGTCGAGGGTGGGGCGGTGAGCGGGATCTCGCTGACCGACATTTCGCTGCAGAACACACGGCTGACACCGTTGGTCAAATACAAGGTACCCGCAGGTAGCTACACGGCTTCGGGCTGGACTCTGGACGGTAGACCGATCAGCGTGCAATGACGGCGAAGTGGTGCGTCGCATTATGCCCGCGTTCCCGCCATAGGTGTTTGCTAAGCTTTCCGTCGCCCGGCAGAGAGCGAGGCACGTGGAGGCACCTGGTCGAACCGAAGCGGCGGAGACCGTCGGCCGCCTCGCTTGGCCGCGGAGACTGACCGAGGCTCCGCGGCAGTCGACGATTCTGATCGCCGTGCTGGCGCTTCTCGCCGTTGCCTACTGGCTCGGGGTTTTCGTCGTCGACCACGACTCGACGCGCGGACACATCATCGGCAGTGACGGTCTCTTCTATTACGAGTACCTGCCCTCGGTGTTCTTCGACGGAGATCTCGATTTTTCCAACCAGCGAGCCCAGCTACAGGCGGACGGAGTGCCGTACGCCTGGGATTTCGCTGCGACACCGACCGGCTTGCCGGGAACCGATTTCCCGGTGGGATGGGCGTTGACGACGGCCCCGTTCTTCGCTCTCGCCCTTATCATCGACAAGCTTCTCGGCCTAGGGATTGCGGAGTCTCAACGCGGATATGGCCTCTTCTACGAGAGCATCACGAACTTCGGCGCCGTGTGCGCAGGGTTGGTCGGCTGCTGGTTCTGCTATGTCCTCTGCCGGCGGGAGACATCAGACCGCGTGGCGCTCGTCGTCGTGCTTGCCCTTCTGGGCTGCACCGCCCTCCCTTATTACATCGTTGTCCAGCCGTCCATGTCCCACGCCGTCGGTTTCATGGCAGTGGCAGGCGCAGCAATGGTCGCCTTCGAGCGCGAGAAGACCCTCAAGGACTTCATCTGGTTGGGTGTATTCGCTGGGCTGGCGTTCGTCACCCGACCTCAACTCGCGCCGGCCCTTGCGTTGCTTTATCTGTTCGTCGGGCTCACCGACCGACGTCTGAAGCCGCTGGCGACCTCCGTCGCCGTCGCCCTGCCGATCTGCGCAATACAGTCGGCGGTTTGGTACGTGATCTACGGCAGTTTCTTCACCGTCGCGCAAGGTGACGGCTTCTTACAGCTGTCCAATCCCCATATTCTCGACGTGCTCTTCTCGACCCGTCACGGCCTCTTCTCGTGGCATCCGCTGTTGTTCATCAGCATGATCGCGCTCGGGTTCATGTCGTTCCGACCTCCCGCAACGGATAGGCATACGCGGCTGATGTTGTGGACGTGTGCGGTCGCGGTGCTCGTTCAGGTGTATCTCAACGCTGCGGTTCTCGACTGGTGGGCGGGAAACAGTTTCGGCCAACGGCGGTTCGTCGACATCTACGTATTCCTCGTCATACCAATGGCATTCCTGGTGCAAGCGTGGTGGTCGCGCAGGGTCGTGATCATCATCACCGTTGTGGTGCTTACGCTTTGGAACCTCTTGTTCATGGTGCAGTACCGCTTCTGCTACATCCCCAGAGGTGAAGCCATCACCGTCAGTCAGCTCTTCCTCGATAAGTTCGCGCTCTACCGCGTCGAGCGACCCTACTGCGATTAGGAGGTCGCGCGTCTTTCAGCGGGCCACCGTTTCGCTGCTCTCCTGCTCGCGCTTGATCTCCAGCGCGATGTCGATGAGCTGGTCCTCCTGGCCGCCGATGAGTTTGCGTTGGCCGGCGCGGTGCAGCAGCTTGTGCGCGGGCACCCCGTAGCGTTCGGATTGGCGGATGGCGTGCTTGAGGAAGCTGGAGTAGACCCCGGAGTAGCCCATGATCAGGGCGTTGCGGTCGAGCAGGCACTCCTGCGGCATGGCGGGGGCGACGACTTCTTCTGCGGCGTCGGCGATGTCGAAGAAGTCGATGCCGGTCTTGACGCCGATCTTGTCGAACACCCCGATCAGCGCTTCGACGGGCGCGTTGCCCGCACCGGCGCCGAAGCGGCGGCACGACCCGTCGATCTGCTTGGCGCCCGCGCGCACGGCCTCGATGCTGTTGGCCACCCCGAGCCCGAGGTTCTCGTGGCCGTGGAAGCCGACCTGAGCGTCATCACCCAGTTCGGCCACCAGCGCCGCGACGCGGTCACGCACCCCCTCGAGGACCAGCGCGCCTGCGGAGTCGACGACGTAGACGCACTGACACCCCGCGTCGGCCATGATGCGGGCCTGGGCGGCCAGCTTGTCCGGGGCGATGGTGTGGCTCATCATCAGGAAGCCGACGGTCTCCAGGCCCAGGTCGCGGGCCAGCCCGAAGTGCTGGATCGACACGTCGGCCTCGGTGCAGTGGGTGGCGATGCGGCAGATCGAGCCGCCGTTGTGCTGCGCCTCCTTGATGTCGTCCTTGGTGCCGACCCCGGGCAGCATCAAAAACGCGATCTTGGATTCCTTCGCGGTTTCGGCGGCGAGCTTGATCAGCTCCTGCTCGGGGGTCTTGGAGAAGCCGTAGTTGAAGCTCGACCCGCCCAGGCCATCACCGTGGGTCACCTCGATCACCGGCACCCCCGCGGCGTCGAGCGCGGCGACGATCGCACCGACCTCGTCCTTGGTGAACTGGTGGCGTTTGTGATGGCTCCCGTCGCGCAGCGACGTGTCGGTCATCCGGACGTCCCACATCGGGTTGAAGTAGATCTGTTCTGTGCTCATGCTTGGCCTCCTCCGGCGGTAGCGGAAAGGCTGTCCTTGGCGATCTCCTCGCCGACCTTGGTCGCCGCCGCGGTCATGATGTCCAGGTTTCCAGCGTAGGGCGGCAGGTAGTCGCCCGCACCCTCCACTTCGATGAACGTGGTGACGACGTGGTTGCCGCCGTTGACCACCGACGGCTCGTCGAACTGCGGTTCGTTGAGCAACCGGTAGCCGGGCACATAGGTCTGCACCTCGGCGACCACATCCTTGATGGACTGCGTGATCGCGTCGCGGTCGGCGTCCTCGGGGATCGCGCAGAAGATGGTGTCGCGCATGATCATCGGCGGATCGGCCGGGTTGAGGATGATGATCGCCTTACCCCGCGTGGCGCCGCCGATCACCTCGACGCCCGCGCTGGTGGTCTTGGTGAACTCGTCGATGTTGGCGCGGGTGCCCGGGCCTGCCGACGCCGAGGACACCGACGCGACGATCTCGGCGTAGGGCACCTCGACGACGCGGGACACCGCGTACACCATCGGAATCGTGGCCTGGCCGCCGCAGGTCACCATGTTCACGTTGGGCGCACCGAGATGCGCGCGCAGGTTGGCGGGCGGGATGACGCCCGGCCCGACCGCTGCCGGCGTCAGGTCGATCGCGCGGATACCCGCCTCGGCGTACTTGGGGGCGGCGTCGCGGTGCACGTAGGCGCTGGTGGCCTCGAACAGGAGATCCGGTTTCTCTTCGAGACCGAGCAGCCAGTCCGCGCCGTCGGCGCTCGTTTCCAGGCCGAGCTTGCGGGCCCGGGCCAGGCCTTCGCTCTCGGGATCGATACCCACCATCCAGCGCGGCTCGATCCACTCCGAGCGCAGCAGCTTGTACAGCAGATCAGTGCTGATGTTGCCCGATCCGACGATCGCAGCGGATACCTTCTGCGGCATATGTTTTCGCTCCTCTACTCAAACGACAGGTGGACCGCGCCCAGCCCGTCGAAGTCAGCGACGAATGCATCGCCGGGGGTGGCGTCGAACGCCTTGGTGCATGAACCGGGTAACACGATGTCGCCCGCCTTCAGGCGCACCCCGAAGCTGTCGATCTTGCGGGCCAGCCACGCCACCGCAGTCACCGGATTGCCCAAGACCGCATCGCTGCGCCCCTTGGCGACGACCTCACCGTTGCGGGTCAAAGTGGCATCGATATTGCAGATGTCGATGTCCTTGGGCGATACCCGCGCCTGCCCGAGCACCCACCCCGCCGATGACGCGTTGTCGGCGATCGTGTCGCACAGCTGGATCTTCCAGTCCTTGATGCGGGTGTCGATCAACTCGATCGCCGGGGCGAACGCCGCGGTGGCCGCCAGCACGTCGTCCTCGGTGCAGCCCTCGCCGGGCAGATCGTCGGCCAGCACGAAACCGACTTCGACCTCGACCCGCGGGTACAGGTATCTGGCCGACGCCACCGGGCGGTCTTCGAAGACAGCCATGTCGTCGAGCAGATGCCCGTAATCGGGCTCGTCGACGCCCATCATCTCCTGCATCGCCTTGCTGGAGAGGCCCACTTTGTGACCGACCACCCGCGCCCCCTCGGCGACCCGCCGACGGATGTTGATGAGCTGGATCTCATAGGCGTCGACGACGTCGATATCGGGATTGCCCGTGGTCAGCGGGGCGATCGGGACGCGGCTGCGTTCGGCCTGCGCCAGGTCGGCGGCCAGCTCGTCACGCACCTCGGCAGTGAGCATTTAGCGAATTCCCCTCGTGTCGTCCGACCGGCGCAGTTGTTCGGTGGCCGGGCAATTCTATAACGTGTTCTACATGACAGGACAGGAGTTCGACGTCGTCGTGGTCGGAAGCGGCGCCGCCGGCATGGTTGCTGCCCTCACCGCCGCCCATCAGGGCCTCTCAACATTAGTCGTGGAGAAGGCCCCACACTATGGCGGTTCCACTGCGCGGTCAGGTGGCGGCGTGTGGATCCCGAACAACGAGGTGCTCAAGCGCGCCGGTGTCACCGACACACCGGAAGCCGCCCGGACGTACCTGCACGGCATCGTCGGCGACGCCGTGGCTCCCGAGCGCATCGACACCTATCTCGATCGGGCACCCGAGATGTTGTCGTTCGTCCTGAAGCACACGCCCTTGAAGCTGTGCTGGGTGCCTGATTACTCCGACTACTACCCCGAGGCTCCCGGCGGCAAGCCGACCGGCAGGTCCGTCGAGCCGAAGCCGTTCAACGCGCGCAAACTCGGCCCCGACGAGGCGGGCCTGGAACCGCCGTACGGCAAGGTTCCGCTCAACGTCGTGGTGATGCAGCAGGACTACGTGCGCTTGAACATGCTCAAGCGCCATCCGCGCGGCGTGCTGCGGAGCCTCAAGGTGGGCGCCCGCACGATGTGGGCGAAGGCGACGGGTAAGAACCTCGTCGGAATGGGTCGTGCGCTGATCGCCCCGCTTCGTATCGGTCTGCGCGATGCGGGTGTGCCCGTGCGGCTGAACACCGCGTTCACCGACCTCTACGTCGAGGACGGGGTGGTGCGCGGAATCTACGTCCGCGACGCGAACGCGCCGGAATCCGCCGAGCCCGAACTGATTCGGGCACGTCGCGGGGTGATCCTCGGTTCGGGCGGCTTCGAGCACAACGAGCAGATGCGGGTGAAGTACCAGCGTGCTCCGATCTCCACCGAGTGGACGGTCGGCGCCAAGGCCAACACCGGCGAGGGCATCCTGGCCGGCGAGAAGGTCGGCGCCGCGCTGGACATCATGGAAGACGCGTGGTGGATCCCGACGGTGCCCCTGGTCGGCGCCCCGTGGATCGCGCTGTCGGAGCGCAACTCACCCGGCGCGATCATGGTCAACATGTCGGCCAAGCGGTTCATGAACGAGTCGCTGCCCTACGTCGAGGCCGGCCACAAGATGTACGGCGGCGAGCACGGTCAAGGTCCGGGGCCAGGTGAGAACATCCCGGCGTGGCTGATCTTCGACCAGCAGTACCGCGACCGCTATATCTTCGCGGGACTTCAACCGGGACAACGTATCCCGCGCAAGTGGCTGGAGTCTGGCGTGATCGTCGTCGCGGACACCATCGAGGAGTTGGCCGCCACGGCGGCCTTGCCCGCCGAGGAACTGGTTGCGACGGTCGAGCGGTTCAACGGGTTCGCGCGCTCGGGCGTCGACGAGGACTTTCATCGCGGTGAGAGCGCATACGACCGCTACTACGGCGACCCGACGAACAAGCCGAACCCGAATCTCGGCGAGATCCGCCACGGGCCGTTCTATGCGGCCAAGATGGTGCCGGGTGACCTCGGCACGAAGGGTGGCATCGTCACCGACGTTCACGGTCGGGCACTGCGCGACGACGGTTCGGTGATCGAAGGTCTGTACGCCGCCGGCAATGTCAGCGCCCCGGTCATGGGCCACACCTATCCGGGGCCCGGCGGAACGATCGGGCCTGCGATGGCCTTCGGATATCTGGCGGCACTGCATATTTCCGGAGCCGCCCGGGCGGCGACATCCAGCGCGGGGAAGAACTGATGCCGATCAATCTCGACGAGGCGCTCGGTGCTGAACTCGATCCCATCGAGTTCTCGTGGAGCAGCAGCGACATCCAGCTGTATCACCTTGCCCTTGGCGCGGGCCAGGACCCGATGGACAAGCGGGAGCTGAGGTATCTGATCGACGACACCCCGCAGGTGTTGCCGACGTTCGGCAACGTGGCGGCGTCTTTTCATCTGACGAAGCCGCCGGAGGTCAAGTTCCCGGGCATCGATATCGAGCTGAGCAAGGTTCTGCATGCCAGCGAGGCGGTGTCCGCCCCCGCTCCGATCCCGCCGTCAGGCAGCGGCGTCGCGGTCACCCGATTCACCGACATATGGGACAAGGGCAAGGCTGCGGTGATCTGGTCGGAGACGACGGTCAAAACGCCCGACGGCACGCCGCTGTGGACACAGCGGCGATCGATATTCGCCCGCGGCGAAGGAGGTTTCGGCGGTGAGCGCGGTCCGTCGACATCGTCCGAGCCGCCGGAGCGCGCACCCGACTACGAATTGTCGATCCCGGTGTCGCCGCAGCAGGCGCTGCTCTACCGGATGTGCGGAGATCGCAACCCGCTGCACTCGGATCCCGACTTCGCCTCCGCCGCAGGATTTCCCAGGCCGATACTGCACGGGTTGTGCACGTACGGCATGACGTGTAAGGCGATGGTGGACGCGCTGCTCGACGGTGACACCGCTCGCGTCGGCAGCTACGGCGCGCGGTTCGCGGGCGTCGTCTTTCCCGGCGAGACGCTGCGGGCCAGCGTCTGGAAGACCCGCACGCGAGGAGGACCAAACGGCGACGCCGACGGCTTCAGCGCCGTCGTCACCGTGCCGGAGCGTGACAATGCGGTTGCGCTGGGCGGCGTGGAGCTGACGCCGGCCTAATTGCACAGCATCTCTGCTTCAGTGTCGGCGGTTTCATCGTCATGGATCTCGGCGTAGGCCACCCGGGAGTGATTTGGCGTATCACCACCTGCGGGGGGCGGTTGCGACTGCGGTGACCGATCGTGAGGGCGAACATTTCAACGTGGCCTGCCCGACGGCGAAGCGCTGGGCTCAGCGTTATGAAGTGATGGGTGCGGCGGGGATGGAAGACCGCTCCAGTCGGCGCCACACCTAGCCGGCCGGCGAGCACCTGCCCTTTCTTCGCGGTTCACCCCGCGAACCCGCCTCACGCACGCGTGGCATAGCAAATATTGTCGCATTAGCCATTTAGGGGCTGTTAGGTGACATTCTTCGGCATCCAGCAGAGCCGTAGCCAGCTCTACCGGGCCCAGACGCGCTAGTGTGACGATTCCGGGAACGACGGATTGCCTGCGCCGCCTTCACCCAACACAACGGTCGAGGACCGTGTCATTGCATATATGTCCACTTCAGGGTGGATGTGTGTATCCGCGCCGCTGCGACCCTCGACACCCGGATCAACGAACCCTGTACATTCGGCACCTTTCGAGGGTCACTCGAGAAAAATTTCGATCTTGATACATGGTCGGCGCATGTCTCACCTGATACGATCATGAAAATCGATCGCCAGAGTATGTGATGGCAACGGTTTTCGGCGACTGTCGTTGGGTGCTCGCTGCCCGCCGAGATGAGGAGAGCGGAATCATGCCCCAGTCACATCCTTCGAACGGCTGGGCCGCATACACACGGTCCGGACATCGTCCGGTGGCTCATCGAGTGAGTGCAGAAGACAGGTTGTCCAAACGTCTCTCCCTGTGCGCCGCCGCGGCCGTAACCGTCGTTTCCGCCGCCGGATTTCAGGCCGTGAGCACCAAGTCGCCGGATCGACCGCGACTCGATGCGCCTCCGGGCGGAACGGTGCCGCTGCCGACGGAAACCGCATCGCAGCTCCCCCGTATCGTGACCGAACCTGCCGACACGGCCTCATCAAGAATGCCCTGGTGGCTGGGACCACTCGCATCGTTATCCGCCTCGATGCCGCTTGCACCGTTGGCAGGTGTACCGGCTGACCAACTGCGTGCGGTGGTGAAGCTTCTGAGGGTCATGAGCGGCGAGCCGGCGGACATCGCCCTGCCTACCGAGATCGGAGGCGACGGCGATTCCGGGCCAGCGGCCCCCAATATCGGTCCGGCGCCAGACGTGACGACCTTGAACCTGCTGCTCGAGATGTTCCGGCAGCGATTCCCTCAACTGAGCTCTGCATCAATGCAACCGGAGTCCTTCCCGGATGCCCTCGTCGACGTGCAACGGCGGGTGGAGCTGAACCCGGCTCCGCCCGCTGTTGATCCGCAGATCTCTGATCTCCGGCCGACTACCAACGCTGAGAACGCAGACGCACCCGGCGCGACCCTCGTCCGCAGGCTGGTCGAGAAAGCTGTTACCACTTCGGTTTACCCACCCACCGAGACCTCGCTTGCGACGGTCGCTCATGGTTCATCCGATACCTTGACCAATGCGTGGGTCGCGTCGACGACGACGCTGTCGAATGGGAGTCAGACACGGTGGGGCTTATCGGCTGCAAGAACGCAAGGCGGCCGTGTCGAAGTCAGGAGCGGATCTTCGAGCGGGGTGGAGGCAAGTCCCGCCGGCAACTCCCCAACCGAGGTCAAGGGATCCTCGGGCGTGGATGCGGGACCGGAGGACGCCGGTTCCGCGGGCGGCGGCCCAGCGGACGGCGACGCAGACTCCCGTACCGCCGGATAGCTTTCGAAATCCGCCGAATCACTCGGCCCGGCCGACCCGCTCGACGTCGGCAGCGTTTACCGGCTATCCCGCGGTGGCCTATGCAGCGCACCGCATCATATATCGAGCTCCACGCGATATCGCAAACACAGCAAATTCTCAGTCAGTTTTGATGGCTTCGCTGGATTTACAGATTGATGCGACGTTTTGGGCACGATCTCAGAATTTATGCGGCTGTGCACGCAACTAGCCCTGAGACCAATCGCCGGTGTCGGTTTCATCTAGTGCGCTGCCTTACCGGAGTGATAAATTTTGGCAACATCAGCGGTGATCCCAGTGGTACTATCCATTGATACTGTGGCAAAGCCCGGGTTCGGGTCGTGCGATCCGCGCAGGGAGCAACGCAGCCGGGCGGCCCCACAGTTGCCTTGCCCGCGCATCCATACGGTGCACGGACCGACAAGTGTGGAGCTCGCATTGCGCAACAACGTAAGAGCAGTTTTCGCCAAGTGGGTTTGGCCGCTCTGGCCAGTGACAATGGCCGGTCTCGTGATCGGCGCCGCTGTCGGTGGCTGGGCGATGCACAGCGGGGGGGAAAGTCAGGCGACCGCCTTGATTCGGATGTACCCACCCGTCGACCCGGACCAGATCATGACGGGCGCGGCACCGGATCCCGACTCGCATCAGAACTATATTTCCGGCGAGATCACCTACCTGACTTCGTCCGGGTTCGCAGATGCAGTACAGAAGCAACTCGGCGAGACGCGCACTCCACAAGTGTCGGCAGTGCAGGACTCGCGATCCTCAATTGTCAGCCTCACGGCGGTCCGGCCGAACTACGCCGAAGCGCAGCGAATAGTCGATGCGGCGCTGAAGGTGTACAGCGATCACGCCAAGCAGCAGATTCGCGAGCGCGGCCAAGCCGCAGTCGATGCGATCAACGCCGTTGCGGCCAGGCTTGCGACCGAGCCCGTACCGACCGAAGAGCCAGACCCCAATGCACCGGTCGACACTTCCTCGACGCTCGATGCTCAGCATGCTCGCCTGCAGGAGTTGGACCTTCAACGCCTCGCGATTGAGGCGCAGATGCAGCGATCGTCGGCCCTTCAGATCGTCCAACCGACCACTAGAACGCCCGTCACAGGTGCCCCGGGGTGGTCGCTCGGGGCCGTTGGCGGCGCCCTTGGCGGGGGCTTCCTCGCCCTTGCCGGAGCGTACATCTGGCGCCGGAGGGCCGGCGTTGTCACCTCGCCATCCGAGGCGCTCACCGGACAGGTGGAGCGGGTTCTCTCGCCAGTTGTCCGAATTGGCGATCTCTCGGATTCGAGTGACGCCTACACCCGACTTGCTCGCTCTCTGTATGCGCAACTCCCATCGCCACGGACGGGCCGGATTCTGGTGGTCGGAGCCTCGACGGACTCAGGAAGTGACGAGGTCACAAGGCTGGTTGCGTCGGCGATCGCAGAGCATCGACAGGTCGAGGTGGGGTACCTGGCTGAAGATGCTCAGCCTGCTGAAAGCCATGGCGGCCTCGCAGATCCGGACTTCAACCACGCGGCGGTCATTGACGGCGGTTCGGTCGATACGTCGCCGGCATTGATCGCCGCCGCAGAGGATGCCAGCCAGATCATCGTGGTCGTCAGGCTCGGACACGACTTCGCCGAAGCCATTCGGGTGGCGTCACGTCTTGCCGACAACACGGCTACTCCAGTTTCTGCAGTTTGCACGCACGGCGCCTCACGGAGGACGGCAGTCGCCGACGCCGAGCGCCAAGAGAACAAGAACGCAATGCACGCACTCGAACGTTTCGCAGTCACGAAGTGAGGCACGTGTAGACGACCCGCTACACGAATTCAGACGTCTGTTCCACCGAGCGCAACCAATCGACGATCCTCCCCGCCGATGCGCTCCATGAGAATCGTTTCGCATTGACCATCCCGCGATGGCGTATCTGGTCGGCGAGATCAGAGTTCTCTTCAAGTCGATCAAGCTGGGCCACAAGCGTTTCCGGGGCGTCCGGGTCGAAATAGAGCGCACCGTCACCGCATACCTCCGGAAGCGACGCCGCATCCGAAGACACAACTGGGCACCCAAACGTCTGTGCTTCCAAAGGCGGCAACCCGAAACCTTCATACTTCGACGGGAAGATGAGCGCTCGCGAGTTGCGGTACAGCCATACCAGCTCGGCGTCCGATAACCGGCCGGCGATTACCGCATGCCGATCGAGCGATGACGATTCGGTGAAGACCTTGTCGTTGCCGGACGCACCCACGACCACGACTTTGCGTCCTGATTCAGCGACAGCAGTCACGGGTGCGACAAGGTTCTTGTGCTGCGCCATCGTGCCGACTACCAGGTACTGATCACCCGTCACGCCTAGAGCCGGTTCAGTCGGATCGACGCCGACAAGCGAGTCTGCAGCACAGCCAGCCACTATGAATCGGCTTGGCGGGATGCGGAGTATCTCTCCGAGATCTTGAGCGCTGAACCGCGAGACGGTGACGAGTTGGAGGGCAGTTCGACTGAGCAGGAAGTACATCGCGAAATAGAACGCCACGAACACCCACCGGTAGGTGCGCGGAAACCGAAAGGGCGTCGCATCGTGCATCGAAACCAACTGACGCCGTTTCATCAGCGGAGCCGGTCCCGCGAAATTCAACAACAAGCTGCCCGCAGACGCGAACGGGAGGTACAACTGTTCGAAGATGATGCCTCTGACAGGTGCCCTGCGGACTCTGACGTGCGACTGCAGAGTCCAGTCGGGAACTTCGGCATTGGCGGGAACATGAAGAACCAAGTCCACGCAACCGCTCGAGACGATCGATTTCGTGATCTCGTTAGCGTAGCGTTGTGTGCCGGTAAGCTTCTGCGCCAACCACTTACCGTTGACGTGCACCGTCCGAGACATCGTCAGCCACGCAATCGTCGATTCAATGCCGGTCCAGACCCGATGCGCTGTAACTTCCCGCAGGCGCATTGGTGAAGAAGGGCTCGGTCCCGGAGCCGTCGATGGTGATCTTGCTGAACGAGATTCCACTGACGGAACCCTCGTCAACGATCAAGCCCACGTTCCGCTGCGCCGACGGCGGCGTTCCTGAAATCGTGACATCGGACACGCGCGCATCGGCCACCCTCTTACCGCTGCTGCCAGAGTAAACAAGCACCGCCCCCTGAACGACTGCCGCGTCCAGATTCGCACCGGTGATCGTGCCGCCGCTGACATCCACGGACTCGACGGAGTCCGTGAAGAAGGGGGCACCCTCGGTAGCGATGTACACACCTGCGGCACTTGTATTCGAGACGGAGAATCCATGGATGGACACATTGCGCCCGCCGACGACGGAGATGCCGCGGCCCCATCGGGTGCTGGCTACCGATACGTCACTTATCCGAATATCGGCGCATGGTGCACCGTCTGCCACCGGCGACACGACGGCGACAGCGTCATCGCCTGTCCGGTCTGTTCTGACGTTCTCAACGACACCGTTGCGGCTCGCACCGGTGATGTGAATTCCGTCGGCGCGAGTATCCGAAATGCTCACGTTTCGTACGCTGAAGCCGTTTGCTCCATCCACGGCGACGCCCGCGGCCGCCGCGCCGTCGATCGTGACATCGCTGACGGAGTCTTGAGCACCCATGATCGCGAGCTTGGCCTGGTCCACACTTGCCCACCGTTTGCCTCCGCCTGGCGCCTTCAGTGTCACGTTGGACAACTGCACGCCCTCCGCAGTGATCTGAACGGCTGATGTGGCTTCGTTGGTGGCCTCGATGGTGGCTCCGTTGCCCTCTATCCGGACCCCGGGCACACTCAGTCTGATCACGTCGCTGTGAGTGTAGGTTCTGGGCTCCAGCGTCAGAGTGCCACCGGGGGGAATCGCGTCGAGCTGAGCCTGCAGCGAAGCAGAACCGTCACTGGGCGGCGCGCCGTTGCAGACAGAGCTCGAAAAGGCGCCGGCCGCGACGAGTGTCACGAGACCGACTGCGATGATCGTTGTCTTCCTAATGCTTTCGCCCTCCTATTGCTTCGCACCGGGACACCAAGGCCACGACGACCAGAAGGCCGATCCAGGCGTAGATCGTTCGTCCATACGACCAGTAGATGTACCGGGGCAGTTCGAGCAGTCCCACGAATACGAGTGGGTAGAGAAACAGTCCCAGAGGCTTGCCGTGACGAAATCCTCGATAGAGGAGTCCCGCGATCACCCCTGCCAACAAGAAATAGACGACCCCACCGACATGGCCGAAGTCGGCGATCGCGCCGGCATATCCGCTCTGGCTGTTGAATTCCGGGTTTCCGTAGTGGTTGAGCACACCGATGTACATCGAGTCCCACTCCGTTTTGGTGTACGGCGGCGGATGGCCACTGAGCCGTTCATACATATCGAGTTGCTGCACTCCCGGCGCTGTCCAGAAGCCATCCATCGTGTCGTAGGGAAGTCGCCGCGGCCACTGCAGATGATCCAGCACCAGTTGCCCATTGTTCAACGCGGTCGTGTAATACCCGGCGAGTCGGGTGGCGACGAACTCTGGGAACGAGCTCGTCGTGTGGTGTCGATAGAACGCCCACGAGCGGAAGTATTCGAAAAATCCGAACATCCCAGGCACTGCGACTATCCCGACGACAGGAACCAGATTTGCCACCCGCCGCTGCAGCCCGCCGCTCGCCGACAGGCGTCCAGCGAGAACAACCGTGACCGGCAGCACCAGTTCCAGGATCGCCAACCGCTCAGAGAAGATGAGGGCACGCGGCAGCGCGAACCCAACGACCGTCAACAGCTTCATGAGCTCTGTACGCGAGTATCCGTGCGCCAACACCACCGAGGACACGATCACAGCGGCCACGCCAAACTGTGTCATTGTCGTAATTCCCGGGATGGTTCCGACGACATCTCTGACCGGAGTTCCTGAACTGTAAGCAGTTGACTCCGAGAACAATTCGATCGGATTGAGTCCGGTGTGCAGAATCAGGAACGCGAATCCCGCGTATCCGACCACCGTTATCGCAGTGAGCACAGCGCTGGCTCGCGTCAGCAGTTCGATCGATCGATCGGACAGACACGGCCACCGCGAAGTCATCTGTTGTGGAGGGGTTGCTGTAATCGCGACAAGTGCCCCAAATGCGAGCGCCAGGGCTCCACAGCCGAAAAGGAAGAGCGTCTCGGCGGTGATCCACTTCGGTGTTCCCCACAACTCTCTGAACTTCTGATCGCCGATCACGAATGTCGGGAGGATCGACGCTGCGGCGACGACGATCGGCACGGCGACCGGTGAGAGCCACCAGCTCTGCGGCGCCAGAAAGAGCTCCTGCGACCTTTCGGCGCGTTGCAACGTCAACAAAGACATCTTCGTCACCCCGCCCGCTGAACCGAGTCAATATGCTCGTCGGTATCTCTGCCGCCCAATAGTTCTCGCACTGCTCGCACTGGGTAGAGGTGGGCGTGGGGCGCCACCCCGACGCACTTACGGGCAGTGGCGTACTGCGCTGTCAACATCACTGCCACGCTGACTGAGGTGACCACCGTGAGTGCCGTCGTACTGCCGAACACCGCTGCGGCGACTGCACAGGGCGCCGCGATGGCAAGGACGGCCACGGCGGTGCGCGCCGCCGCGGCGATGTGCCCACTGACTATCAACATCGTGATGCTCACGGTGAGCGCGGCCCTGAAAACACCGCCCACCGCGAGGATCAACAGCAGCGTACCCGCAGGACGCATGTCCTCCCCGTACGCGATCTCGATCGCACGATGCCCGACGACGGCGACCAGGCCGAGCACTGCCACGGCGATCAGGGTGCTAGCGGTCGCCACGTTGGACAATGTTCGTGCGACTTCGGTCGCCTTCCCCGCCGCCCATAGGCGAGCAGCCGCCGGTGTTGCGGCAAGCGACAACAAACTCTCCAATATGGTGACCTGCATCGCGAGGGTGACCGCGGCGGCGTATTGCGTTGCAGGTACCGCAGCGAAAACGGAGGTGGCCAGCCAGATCGTTCCCTGCATCATCATGAATTCGGAGAACTCGAGGCAGAACAGCTGCGTGCCCTGACCGACCGCCGTCCTCAAGGTGGAAGCGCCGGTGGAGAAATTGAAGATCGCCACGTCGTGTCTCGCGTACACCAGCGCAACTGCGAGTTGGCTCGCGGAGACCACCAGATATGTTGCGAGCACCGCGATGAGAGCCGGCTGACCCACCACGTACACGATGAACGACACGAACGGCAGCACCAACAAGCTACGTACATAATGCATCGTCGCGACAGACGCCCCGACCCGACCGGCCGCTGCAAAGATGTCGCTCACCATGAGACGGACCGACTCGACCACTACCAGCAAGGTGGTCAGTATCACCGCAGGTGCGAAGTTCGCATGACCACGAAGACCGATGCATCCGACGAGCGCGATCACAGGTGCGCTGATCATCGACAACAACACCACGGCGTGAAGGTGGCTTGCTGCGATCAGCCGCCGGGACTCGACGTCGGGCTCCATCGGAATGAGTCGAATGGCGTTCAGGCCCAACCCGAGTCGTCCGATGAGCGGCCCGATCGAAAGTGCAGCAAGGATCGCGTAGAACGTCGCCGCTTCGCGCGGCTCAAGCGTACGTACAACGACGATTGATAGGCCGAACGTCGACAGCAGTCCGGTAGCAGCCGCGATGGTCCGCCACGAGAAGCTCCGGCGCAGTTCGACGTGCGCACATGTTTCGTCGGTCAAAGTACGAGCTCCGCTACACCGTCGCGCACCCGGATGTCTGCTGATCGGTGCCGGCGTCAGCCGGGCTCACTGACCCAACTCCTTGAGCACCTGTTCTGCTGCGTTCTCACCGCTGATGAACGCCTCATCGGTCCAGAGATAACCCCAGTCGCCGTAGCGACCGCACGGATGGATGTCGATATCACGCAAATATCCATGCACGGTCTCCACCGCTTCGGCGCGGTCCAAGTCGAAGATTATGTTGGCGAACGGGATGTGCATGGCATTGGTGAAAACGATCTCGTCGTTCTCGCGGAGGATCCCGCACTTGCGCAGGTCGCGCACGACCGGTTCGATGCAGTCTTCCGGTGACCTGTCCAGCGGCCGGTACTTCGATGAGTAGTAACACTCGGCCTGAATGCTGCCGCAACCCGGCGGCGCATTGTTGGGCGACAGCAGATGTGGCATATGCAGTCGAGTGAAGAAGATGTCCCTGTCGTAGTAGTACGACCAGTGCGCATCCAGTAGATCGGCGCGGCGCACTGCGACGTTGACAAGCACCACCTCCGAACACGCGAGCCGTTCGGTGGCATCGATGACGTCACTCGGCACCCCTTGGATCCGTGGGATCAGCACCTTGAGCGGCAGCGACGAGATCAGATGCTCGTAGTCGATGTGCGTCCCGTTGGCGAACTGCAGGCGGCGGGCTTTGGGATCCACCGACGTGACTTCATGATGTGTCTGGATATCGGTCCCCTCGGCGAAGCCGGGCAGATAGGCCATGAAGCCACCGCGGGTCGGGTATCGGAAGTAGTCGACGTAGTGGGCATGAGCGGTGTTGGGTTCGAGTGCGCCCCGCAGCACCTCGTCGAGGCTGGGGCGGTAGAATCGCGGCCCCAGCCAGTCGGTGCTCATGTTGTCCGCGCTCGTGGTGTGGTACTTGAGTGCGTATTCCATGGGGAAGGTCTCGGCGAACGTCTTTCCGAAGGACGCGTAGAGGAATTCCTGGTAATTCTTGAACTCGCCGGGCGGCTCCTGATGGGCAGCCACAAAGTCCTTGACGATCTCGACAACGAGATCGGTCGGCAAACCGTGCAGATTGACCTGGGCCGGATGCTTGATCCAATGACCCTTCCAGTAATTGGTCATCTTGGCGTGAATGGTCTCGAATTCGCCGCCGACATTGCCGGCCAGAAGTCCCTGAATCCGTTCGTCACGCGTGAACGAGACGTGTGGGCCCTCGTCGAACGTGAAGCCCGCCCATACGTGTGACGACGTGTGACCGCCGAAATTGGGCCGCTTGTCGAACACGACGGCGTCCACGCCCTCCTCGCGGAGGCGGCGCGCGGCTCCCAGCCCTGCCATTCCGGATCCGAGTACTGCGATGTTCGCCATGACGTCTCCACCCACCCTGGTTGCCAAATCTGCACGACCGTGTGCAATTTACCTCGGATTGTATGTTTCGGCAAATGATGTAGAGTTTGCCAAAACTACACGAGCCCGTTCAGGGGACCGTAAGGTGCGCTCAGGAGGAGTGGGGAACGGATGACACCAGAAGCAAGCCCGGCGTGCCGGTACTGCAGGCGCCCGTTGGAGCGGACTTTCGTCGACTTGGGCATGTCGCCGCTGTGCCAGTCCCATCTGGCCCTCGAGGAACTCGACAGGGGCGAGCAGTTCTATCCGCTGCACGTATTCCTGTGTGATCACTGCATGCTCGTCCAGCTCAGGGACTATGTCAGCCCCCAGCAGATCTTCACCGAGTACGCCTACTTCTCGTCTTACGTCGACACCTTGCTCAACGAGGCCAAGGCCTATGTCGAAGACACGGTGCCGCGCTTCGGGCTGGACTGCGACAGCACGGTCGTCGAGGTCGCCAGTAACGATGGCTACCTGCTGCAGTACTTCAAACAGAAGGGCATACCCGTCCTCGGCATCGAACCAGCAGCGAATGTAGCCGAGGTAGCAAAGAGCAAGGGGATACCAACTACCGTTCGCTTCTTCGGAGTAGAGACCGCTGCTTCGCTGGCCAGTGAAGGAATCCAAGCGGACCTACTGCTCGGCAACAACGTTCTTCCGCACGTCCCCGACCTCCACGACTTCGTCGGCGGACTGAAGGTGATGCTCAAACCTGATGGGGTCATCACCATCGACTTCCAGCACCTGATGCGGATGATGGAAGGAAACCAATTCGACACGATCTACCAGGAGCACTTCTCCTACCTCTCCTTCACCTTCGTCGAAAAGCTTTTCGCACACCACGGATTGACGATCTTCGATGTCGCCGAACTCGGCACCCATGGTGGATCCCTGCGCGTATACGCCTGCCACCTCGAACACCGGAGGAAAATCGAACCCACGGTGGCCAAGATGCTCGAGGTCGAAGAATGCGCGGGGTTGAACGCGCTGGACTACTACTCGGAGTTCGAGGAACGGGTGAAGGAGACGAAGCGCCAGATTCTCGAATTTCTCATCGCCGCCAAGCGCGAAGGCAAGTCGGTCGCGGGCTATGGAGCAGCGGGCAAAACCAACACTCTGCTCAACTACTGCGGCATCCGCTCAGACTTCATCGATTACACCGTGGATCGAAACCCATACAAGCAAGGAAAGTTCTTGCCAGGCACACACATTCCGATCTTCGAACCCGATCGCATCCGCGAGACCAAACCGGACTATCTCTTCCTGGGGCCGTGGAACATCGCCTCGGAGATCATCGAACAGACTGCGTATATCCGGGAATGGGGCGGCAAATGGCTGGTACCGATCCCGGAAGTGAAGGTCATCTCATGAGGCAGGTCGCCGGCGTCCCCCACACATCCGATGAAGAGGGCTGATCGTGACTCAAACCGTGTCGATGACCGCCGACGAGATCGTTCGAGACGACCTCGACCGAATTTGTGATGCACTGCGCGAGGAATTCGCGTCGATGTCAGGCAAGCGCCTCCTGATCGTCGGCGGGGCAGGGTTTCTCGGGTACTACATGGTGCAGTCGATCCTGCACTGGAACAGTGGTGGTGGATCGACCGACCCGATCCGTCTGACCGTGTACGACAACTACATTCGTGGCGTACCCGACTGGCTCGCCGCCCTCGACGGGAATCCGAACCTGGAACTGGTCCGGCACGACATCGCGCAACCACTCCCGGCTGACATTCCCGGTTTCCAGTACATCGTGCATGCCGGCTCGATAGCGTCGCCCATCTTCTACCGTCGGTATCCGATCGAGACGATGGACGCCAACGTCAACGGGCTGCGCACGCTTCTCGATTACGCGGTGAGCAGGCAGGCGTCGGATGCTCCGGTCGAGGGCTTCCTGTTCTTTTCCAGTAGCGAGATCTACGGAGACCCGACTCCGGACAACATTCCCACCCCGGAGACCTACCGCGGCAACGTTTCCTGCACCGGGGCACGGTCCTGCTATGACGAGTCGAAGCGATACGGAGAGACACTGTGCGTGTTCTTCGCGCAACAGCACGGCATTCCCGTCAAGGTCGCACGCCCGTTCAACAATTACGGTCCAGGGCTGAAGATCACTGACAAGCGGGTGTTGCCAGACTTCGCGAAGGATGTCCTCGCAGGCAGGGACATCGTCATGAAGTCCAGCGGGACTCCCAAGCGCACGTTCTGCTACGTGTCAGATGCTGTCACCGGCTACTACAAGGTGCTCGTCAAAGGACACCCCGGCGAGGCCTACAACATCGGCGTCGAGGCTCCGGAGATATCGATGGCAGAGCTGGCCGACAAAGTCGTGAGCCTCGGCGGTGAGCTGTGGGGCTACAACGGCACAGTGGTGAAACAGATAGATGAGCACTATCTCGCCGACAACCCTGAGCGACGCTGTCCGGTAATCGACAAGGCCAGAACGCAACTCGGTTATCAACCGGCCGTGTTAGTGGATGAAGGCCTGCGTCGCGCGTTGATCTGGTACGGCGGCAACCGCGACGCGGAGGACGCCTGATGAAAGTTTCCATCATCGGCACCGGGTACGTAGGCCTCGTCACCGGCGCCTGCCTGGCCGACAAAGGTCACGAGGTGGTGTGCGTTGACCTAGACCAGCAGAAGGTGGAGCAGATCAATGCCGGTCATCCGCCATTCTTCGAGACCGGCCTTGACGCCCTGTTGCGGGCGAACATCGGTAGGCGTCTGCGCGCGACGTGTGATACGCACAGCGCGATTCTCGACACCGAGATGACTCTCATCGCCGTAGGCACCCCGTTCGACGGAAGGCTGATCGACCTCAGCTACGTAGAGAGATCGGCACGGGAGATCGGCGCCATCATTTCCCAGAAGCACGACTACCACTGTGTCGTGGTCAAGAGCACGGTGGTGCCCGGCACAACCGACACGGTGGTGCTTCCGATCCTCGAGCAGGCGTCGGGCAAGCGGGCCGGAGATGACTTCGGCGTCGGAATGAACCCCGAATTCCTCACCGAGGGCGAGGCAGTTGGCGATTTCATGCGTCCCGACCGGATCGTCTGCGGAGGTATCGACGAACGCACCCAGGCAATGCTGGCGGACTTGTATGCGCAGTTCCCAGAAACTGCGGTATTGCGGACGAACAACAGCACTGCCGAGATGATCAAGTACGCATCGAACGCCCTGCTTGCGACGTTGATCTCATTCAGCAACGAACTGGCGAATCTAGGTGCAGCACTCGGTGACATCGACAGCATCGACGTGATGAAAGGCCTGCACCTCAGCCGCTATCTGAGTTCAGTGCTGCCAGACGGAACCCGGATCGACGCACCCATCAACTCATTTCTCCTGGCGGGCTGTGGCTTCGGAGGGAGTTGTCTTCCGAAAGACGTCAAAGCGCTGATCGCCGCCGGCAATGCCGCAGGTGTTCCAATGGAATTGCTGCAGTCCGTAGTCCACATCAATGCTCGCCAACCCGACGAGGTCTTCGTTCGTCTGGCAAAGCACTTTGACACACTCGCAGATAGGCGGGTGACAGTGCTGGGTCTTTCGTTTCGCCCAGACACCGACGATATGCGTGAATCACCCGCGATACCCATAGTGAGCCGATTGCTCTCGGAAGGCGCAGTTGTGTCGGCGTACGACCCCGTGGCAACCGAGGAAGCCCGAAAGATATTCGGCGACAAAGTTGAGCTATGTAGTTCATTGGATGAGTCCCTGATGGACACTGACGCGGTCGTGCTGGTCACCAGGTGGCAAGAGTTCGACGACGTCCCCGCTGCGCTTGCGCGCGTCGGTGGCAAACCGGTCGTGGTGGACGGCAGGCGGATGCTGGACAAGTACTCCGTCGATCGCTACGAAGGAATCGGCCTTTGACCGCGCCGCCCGCACTCGAGCTTGCGGATCTCATCACCCGGCTGGGCATCGAGGCGCCAGGCGAGGCACTCCACTCATTCTGTGAACAACTTTATCCCTTCTGCCGCAGCATAACCGGCGACGGTGTACGTAGCACCCTTGCCGCTGTCGGCGCTCATGTACCCCTCGACATTCACGAAGTTCCCACCGGCACGGAGGTCCTTGACTGGACGGTGCCCAAGGAATGGAACATCCGAGACGCCTATCTGATGGACTCAGGCGGACGCCGTGTCGTCGACTTCGCCGACAGCAACCTGCACGTCGTCGGCTACAGCATTCCGGCCCGTGGCAAGGCCACCCTCTCGCAACTCAAAGGCAGACTGCACACGCTCCCAGACAAGCCTGACCTCATTCCGTACCGCAACTCCTACTATACGGAGGACTGGGGCTTCTGCCTGAGCGAACGGCAGTTACAGGCGCTCCCCGAAGACGAGTACGAGTACTGCATCGACTCCACTTTGCAGGATGGTTCACTGACGTATGCGGAACTCACCCTGCCTGGTAGCGATACCGACGAGGTCCTGATCAGCTGTCATATCTGCCACCCGTCGCTGTGTAACGACAATCTCTCGGGCATCGCCCTCACCACGCTACTGGCGCGCTACCTGGCCGCTGTCCCGCACCGGTGTACTTATCGAATCCTTTTCCTGCCCGTCACCATCGGAGCCATCACTTGGCTTTCGCGCAATGACGACGATCTCGATCGAATCCGGCACGGACTCGTTCTGAGCCTGGTCGGGGACCGCGGACACACCACATACAAGTGCAGTAGGCGCGGAAATGCGACAATAGACCGCGCCGCTCGACATGTGCTGACACACAGCGGAGAACCGTTCGACATCGAAGACTTCATCCCGTACGGATACGACGAGAGACAGTTCTGTTCGCCGGGGTACAACCTGCCGGTCGGATGTCTCATGCGGACGCCTCACGGGCAGTATCCGGAGTACCACACCTCCGGCGACAACCTCGATTTCATCACCGCTGAGTCGCTGGAAGACTCTCTCGCCAAGTGTCTTTCGATCATCGACATCCTCGAGAGGAACGCTAGATACCGAAATCTCAAGCCAAAGGGCGAGCCGCAACTCGGCAGGCGGGGACTCTATCGCGCAATGGCCGACCGGACCGACGGCGGCTTTGACGAGCTAGCACTGCTCTGGGTGCTGAACCAGAGCGACGGAACCAACTCTTTGTTGGACATCGCCGAGCGGTCAGGCCTTCCGTTCTCGGGTTTGCAACGGGCGGCGTCGGTGCTCGTCGAACATGGTCTGTTGTGCCATGAAGGCTATGAGTGACCATGCCGGTCGCAATGGTCACGGGAGCCGGCGGCGGAATCGGACAGACAACGGCGAATGCGCTTGCGCAGGCCGGCTTCGACGTCGGTCTGGTCGGCCGAACACGTAACGCACTCGAGCAGACCGAGCGCCAACTGATCGAGTGGAACGTCAAGACATGCGTTGCCGTCGCCGACGTCACGGACCCAGATGCGGTGCGCGCGGCGGTCGTCGAGATCGAAGCGCACCTCGGAGGAATCGATGTGCTGGTGAATAACGCAGGCACACTCCGCGGGATCGGTCCGGTGTGGGAGGTGTCTCCCGACGACTGGTGGACCGACGTACATACCAGCCTTGGTGGCGTGTTCACGTGCTGCCGAGAGGTAGTCCCCGGGATGATCGCTCGAGGCCGCGGTCGCATCGTCAATCTGACCAGCTATGTCGCCGTTCGGCCGAGCCCCTACCAGTCGGGCTACGCGGCGGGCAAGGCCGGGGTCGCCAGCCTCACGGAAGCACTTGCGGCGTCGCTAGAACCGCACGGGGTGTATGCGTTCTCGGTGGCGCCAGGATTCACTGACACCGAAATGACCCGTTTGGCAAGACAATCAGAGGCGGCGCTTCGCTGGTTACCCGAGTGGGGGAAGGGTCGTGTCGTCGATGCCGACAAATCGGCATCACTGATCGCATGGCTGGCCGGCGGGTCGGGCGATGTACTCAGCGGGCGCTTTCTTCACGCGCTCGACGACGTGGATTATCTGGTGGCCGAGATGGAGTACATACGAGCGTGCGATCTGTACGCGCCGCGCATCCGTCGCCTGGACTGAGTCACCGAACCGCACTCACGGAGTTGCCACCGCGCTGCGGTCGGTGCTTATGAGAACTTCGTTCATCACCTGCTGCATGCGCCTCCGAAAGTTTGCCCGCGAGAACCCCTCAGCCCACGATCGGATAGCTCGACGGTCGTAGTCGCTCGGGTCGAAAGTTTTCATGGTAGAGGCGAATTGGTCGATCACGACCTGATCGTCGCCGGGTGGGATCAACACGCCGGTCATCCCCTGCACGACGGTGTCTAGCGCACCCCCTGCACCAAGCGCGATCACCGGTGTCCCGGTTGCCATCGACTCGACGGGGACGATGCCGAAATCCTCCACACCGGGCATCAGAAGGGCGCGCGCGCGTCGGTGAAGATCGAGCAGTTCGGTATTAGACACCCTGCCGAGGAATGTGGTATTGGGCCCGGCCAATTGCCTGCTTTGTCGCATCGCCCGCCCATCGCCGGCCACGAGAAGCCGTACGCCCGCCCTTTCAGCGGCGGCGATTGCCAGATCGGGTCGCTTGTAGGGCACCAGCCTGCCCGCGAGCAGATAGAAATCCTCCCGCTCCACTGACGGATCCGGTGTGAAACCATCGGTGTCCACCGGGGGATGAACAACGACGGAATCCTTGTTCCACCACATCTGTATTCGCGCCGCGACCGCAGTCGAATTCGCCACCACCCGCGAGAGCCTTTTCGCAGCATTGATCTCGGCCTTTCGAACCGCGCGAGCCAGCACGCCGAGGAACACCTCCCCCGCCGGGCCGCCGACCTCGTGCGCGCGCATCGCACGGTCCCATGCCCACCTGGCCGGGCTGTGCACATAGGCGACGACCGGAGCGTCCGTGGCAAGTGCAATCTGGGATGCAAACGCGTGGTGACTGACGAGGACACCGTCGTGACGGTCGAGTTCAATGTTTCGAAATGCCCTGGGCAGCAGTGGGGTCAGGGGCGCATAGGATCGTTGACCGAGCAGCCGGTAGGCCAATTGCAACGATGTCGTGCGCGGCATCGACGACAACCCCTGCGGTACGCCCGCAGGCTTGGACAACGCCGCATAGATCGGTGCGTCGGGCCATTGCGTCGAGAGCTGCTCGACGACGTGCTCAGACCCCGCTATCTCGGTGAATCGCTCGTGAACCAGCGCAATCCGCGGATTCCCAGGGTCGGCGGCGGTCAAGAAGGGACCCGGACAGACTCAGGCGTCGGGAGGACGGACTCGATCGCGACCGGATCATGGGTGACACGGCGGCCGGCCCGCCAAAGGTTACGCAGCCACCGCTTCTTGAACAGGAACCCCAGCGGGGGGACCCATGGTGGGGCGGGGCGGCGCTGTGCCGCGAACCGCAGCACCTCGGTCGCCGGGCGCCCGCGAAGGCGTTGAGACAACGCATACCAGTATGCGTAATCGCCCATTTTTCGCCGCGCCAGCTGCCGCAGATCCTCGGCGTCGTCGAAACCGCTGCCTTCGTTGGCAAAGAACGAACCGAATGCCGCCTCGTGGTCGATGAAATCGGCGACGCGATCCTTGATATGGGCACCGCTCAGCTGATCTGCATGCATTCGGCGAATTCCGAGCACCCGGTTCGTGTTTGCGACATCACCCACCATCGCCAAACGCAGATACATTTCGAAGTCGCTGGTGAGCATGCCCGGTCGAAAGTGGCCGGCCTTTTTCTGGGCAGATGTTCGCCGCATCACGGCGGTATATCCGATATCACAGAAAGAGTCGCGACAGGTACGACGAATGAAAGCCTCGCCGGTTACGACATTCCAACGGATTGTCTTGGGATCTCGGCGCCCGGGGTCGACCAGTCCGTCGACCATCCGCCCCTCGACTCCGTAGAGGAACGACACCTCGGGGTGTTCATCGAGGAACCGGGAGCCGAGCGCCAGAGCGCCCGGCATCATCACATCGTCGGCGTCGAACAGCACTAAATAATCTGAACTGGCCCAATCGAAGACCCGGTTGACGGAGTTGACGTACCCCTGGTTCTCCTCGTTGAGAATGAGCGTTACGCGGTCGTCCTCGGTCGCGATCTGGCGCGCAATCTCGGGACTGTCGTCGGTCGATGCGTTGTCCACGATCAGAAGCCGCAGGTTTGGTACATCCTGATTCAACACACTCATCACCGCCTCCCGAAGGTAGCGACCGTAGTTGTAGCAGGGAATGCCCACGTCGATGGATGTCACTCGAGTCTCCAATTCATCGATGGAAGAGTCAGTAAGCGCCTTCGCGCTTCAAAACCGCGCGCACGGTTCGCCAGACGATGACCAAATCGAGCACGCATGACCAGTTGTCGACGTAGAGGTGGTCGAGTCTGATGCGTTCCTCTTCGGTCGCGTCCGACCGGCCGGAGATCTGCCACATCCCAGTGATTCCCGGTTTCACGAGTCCGCGGCGTTCCACGAAGTCCGCCACCGACGCACCTTCGCCAGGCACCAATGGCCGTGGCCCGACGACGCTCATCGAGCCACCGAGGACATTGAACAGTTGCGGGAGCTCATCGATGCTCGTGGCTCGCAGGAATTGCCCGACGCGCGTAATTCGTGAGTCACAGGCCGACTTGTAGAAGACACCCGAAGCGCCGACGGCCGCCTTTTCTGCATCTTTCTTTGCTTCTGCGTCACAAATCATCGTGCGCAGCTTGATGATCCGAAACCTCGAGCCAAGGTGTCCGACTCGCTCCTGACGGAAGAACACGGGCCCGCCGTCATCGAGCTTGATGGCGAGCGCGGCCATCACGAGTATCGGGAATGCGGCAATCATCGCCGCTGTCCCGAACGCAAGGTCAAAGAGCCGCTTGCCAACCGCCGACGGACCGTCTTGACGCGGCGGCGCGACATGGAACAGCGGTAGATTGTCGATCGGACGCATGCGGAAACGCGTTCCCGCCACGTCGGTCACACCTGGAACAACGATCAGATCGGTACCCATCGCTTCGAGTCGCCAGACCAGCTTTTTCATCCTCGACGGCCCGAGCTGCTCGGCCGCGGCGACTGCCAGCGCGTCGGCGTTCATCAGCCGCAGCGCGCTCTCGACCGAATTGTCATCCCCCAGCACCGGCACGGCACCGGTCGGTGTGACGAGTTCCTCGCCTATCTCGCCTTGGAAGTGCGGAATGCATACACCCACAACCCGGTAACCGGCATGGGGTGTTCTTCTCAGGCTTTCGCAGAGGACGGCCACGGAATCTGCGGCACCGAGCATGACCACTCGAGTGATGTATTCGCCACGTTCTCGTCTCCTCGCCAGGTCTCTCCGCAGTTGATGCCTGGCGAGCACCAGTCCGCTCAAGCCAAGCAAGAGGGCGATCGCGAGGTAGCTTCGTGGCACATGGACCTTGAACAGGAGACTGACGACAGCTATCAAACCGAAGACCCAGAAGGTCGCCGACACGACCCGTCCGTACTCGTCTGTGCCGATACCAACGAGTGAGATGTCGCGCGACTGTTTCAGTTCGAGTGCGAGCAGCCACGTAGCAGTCAACCCGACCGACATCGCCGTCATCGCGAACCAGCCCATACCGTGTTGTGCTTCGTCCGATGTGTACACGGCGAAAACCACCTGTGCGACCACAAGAACGGCACCGATCACTGCGGCATCGATGAGCAATACCCGGCGCCGGTACGCTGCAGCCCATCGCCGCCCCTGCAACTTCGCGGCGGAGGCATTCATGAGCAGACTATCGAACGTCGCACCGCGAGAACGCTTGTGGACGAATCTGATCGGTACCGATGCCCGCCAAGGCAGGCGGCGCCGCTCCAGGGACGACGTGTTCAGGGATGGTAGGGAGATTGACATCGGCCTACCCTCCTGCTCCGGCGCCACCAAAGTCGACGACGGCCTTCTCCAGGACGAACGCCTCTGCGTACCGGTTGCGGCACTGCACCCCTCGGATGCGCATCAGACCGAGGAACGTCTCCTCGTCGAACCAATCGCGGTCGTGCTGCGATGGATAGCTTTCATGGAGCAGGCGGACCTTGGCCTGCGCGATCTCGTCGGGGGCCGGCCGATAAACCATCGCACGGGGTAGGTCTGACTCCCACTTGACTATCTCGTAGCCCAGCGTCAGGTGATCTCGGAACTCAGTCGTGATCAACTCAGCGAGCAGGTGGTGGTCTTGGTGCCAGTCCCCCCGCTGCGGTCCAATGACCAGATCCGGATCGCACGTGGAGCGGAAATCGGCGAGATGACGCTTCACGTCACTCCAGTGCCGAGGCAGCCTCCCGTCGGGCAGGTCGAGGACAGTCAGCCTCGTCTCCGCAGTGCCGCACATCGTCGAGATCGCATTCTTCTCTTCTATCTCGCGATCGGTTCCGGCCCCCGTCAGTACCATCGCGTGCACAACAACATCGGGATTCGCGTCGGTCAGCTGCAGGAGCGTCGCGCCTGTCCCGATGGCGATGTCATCGCAATGTGCGCCGAGCACCGCAACACTCTTGATCCGACCCGGAGACAGCGTGATCACGGCGCCGCCTGCACGAGTTCAGATTCCCAAACTGCCCACGGTCGAATTCCGTTGTTGTAGCCCTCGTCCAACTCAGCCCGCTCTTTGAAGGTGTCCGCCGGCTGCCAGAAGCCGCCGTGCCGGTAGCCGAGCAGGCGGCCCGTTCCCGCAAGCGCGAAGCACGCGTCGCCGACGAGGTCACCGCCTGGCGGAATGAGGTCGATAACTTCCTGATGTAGAACGAAATAACCTCCGTTGACACCGACCGGAAAGTCGCTGAGCGGCATGATCTCCTTGACCTCGCCTGTCGAGGCGACGTCAACGCAGTGCATCGACGATTGCGGCGGCACGATCAGCATGGAAGCGGTGGCGCGCGCATCTATTGCGCGATCGATCATCTCGTCGAGCGGTGCGTCGGTCAGCACGTCCGAGTAGTTGGCGAGGAAGTACGGATCGTCACCGAGATACTTGCGAACACGCCGCAAACGCTCCCCGATCGGCGATTCACGGCCTGTGTCCACGAAGTGGATCGTCCAGTCCGAGATGTCGGAGCCGCCCAGTTCGACATTGCCGTTGCGCAGAACGAAATCGTTCGAGTGAGTTTCGCGGTATGAGAGGAAGAATTCCTTGATCTTCTCGGCTCCATAGCCAAGGCACAGAATGAACTCCTTGTGCCCGAAGTGGGCGTAGTAACGCATCACATGCCACAGCAACGGTCGCGGACCGACCATCTGCAGGGGCTTCGGTATGACGTCGCCCTCCGCCGTCCGCATTCGCATGCCATAACCACCGCAAAACAGAACAACCTTCATCACACGCTCCTTTGTTGACGTGCAGGGGTCGAACCGACGGAGTCAGCGAGGGGTACGCCGACTCCGCCGGCTTGTGAAACGCGCCTTATGCGGACGACGCGGCCGGTCGGATCACGCCGCAGCGATGAGAGAGCTGGCTGAAAACCTGACAAGGCTCTCCCCCTTCGCGTGGCTGCTGCGGCCGGCCCGCCGCCTATTCGACGACTGTGCAAATTCCTGTTAGTTAGCTGCATGTTCGGCACCTTGCAGACTCCCTCCCTGATTCAGGAAAGCTACCACTCGCACTTTTGCGTTGCAAGGCGAATCTAGCAAATTTTAGCTCGTATGCGTCGCGCGTCGATCGTCCACTCAGAAGGCTACCGATGGGTGCAGGTGGGATTATGCATCTCCACCAGGTAAAACGGACATCTTGCGGCTCCAGCGGGCCGGCGCAGCCGGCTTACATATACGTCAAAAACGACGCGATACTGCGATATCAGCAATATTTATGCGAGCAGCCGGTAAGGCTGGCCCGACGCGACGACTGTGACGCCGACGCATTCAAAGTGGAATCGCGATGCTGATCTAGGCAAAGCCGAATGCCATCGGCAATGGGTCCACAGACCACTGGAAGTCGTCGACCACCCGATGCGCAGACGGCAATCGCCGAAGTTGATGCCCGTGAAGGCGAGCGACGCCGGCCGGACCTGGCCAGAAACGACAGATGGAGCGCCGTGTCAGCCCAGGATGAGACCGGAGGTCGGTACGCCGGTACCCGCGGTGACCAGGACGTGTTCGACGTCGGGCACCGGGTTCACCGAGGTGCCGCGCAGTTGACGCACGCCCTCGGCGATCCCGTTCATGCCGTGAATGTAAGCCTCCCCCAGCTGGCCGCCGTGGGTGTTGATCGGCAGCCTTCCGCCGACCTCTATCGCCCCGTCGGCGATGAAGTCCTTGGCCTCACCCTTGCCGCAGAAGCCAAGCTCTTCGAGCTGAATCAGCGTGAACGGCGTGAAGTGGTCGTAGAGGATCGCGGTCTGGATGTCGGTCGGTTTCAGCCTCGACTGATCCCACAGCTGCCTGCCCACCAAACCCATTTCGGGCAGGCCCAACTCGGGCCGGTAGTAGCTCACCATCGAGTACTGATCGGGGCTGGAGCCCTGCGAGGCGGCCTCGATGACCGCGGGCCGATGCTTGAGATCCTTCGCCCGCTCGACCGATGTCACGACGAGCGCCACGCCTCCGTCGGTCTCCTGGCAACAGTCGAGAAGCCGCAACGGCTCGGCTATCCACCGTGAATTTTGGTGATCCTCAATGGTTATCGGCTTCTCGTAGAAGTACGCCTTGGGATTGTTGGCCGCGTGCTTGCGGTCCGCGACCGACACGACACCGAAGTCTCTGCTGGTTGCGCCGGACAGGTGCATGTACCGCTGTGCGATCATGGCCACCTGAGCCGCGGGCGTCGAGAGTCCGTGTGGATAGGAGAACGAGTTGTCCACGCCGGTCGAGTCGGCATTCTCGACCAACCGCATCTGCACCTGGCCGAACCGCATGCCAGACCGCTCGTTGAATGCGCGGTACGCCACAACGCAATCGGCGACGCCGGTGGCGACCGCGATCGCCGCCTGCTGAATCGTCGCGCAGGCCGCCCCGCCGCCGTGGTGAATCTTGGAGAAGAACTTCAGCTCACCGATTCCCGTCGCCCGCGCGATCGCGACCTCGGTGTTGGAGTCCATCGTGAACGTGACCATTCCGTCCACGTCGGCCGGCGTGAGACCCGCGTCCGAGAGCGCGTCGAGCACCGCTTCTGACGCGAGACGGAGTTCGCTGCGGCCCGAGTTCTTGGAGAAGTCCGTTGCGCCGATCCCGACGATCGCGGCCTTGCCGCTCAAGCCGCTCATGCCTCGCCTCCGATCGTCAGCGTCGATGTGGCGACGACATGGTCGCCAAGGCTGTTGCTGCCGACGACTTTCACGCTGATCAGGCCGTCCTCGACGGCGGTGACCTCACCCCTGAACGTCACCGTGTCATAGGCATACCAGGGCACACCGAGGCGCAACTTGATCGATTTGATGATCGCCTTCGGGCCCGCCCAGTCGGTCACGAAGCGCTGCACGAGACCCGTGTCGGTCAGGATGTTGACGAAGATGTCCTTGGACCCCTTCGCCTGCGCCTTGTCGCGATCGTGATGGACATCCTGGTAATCGCGGGTGGCGATGGCCGTGGAGACGATGAACGTCGGATCGCCGTACAGCGACAACTCGGGCAGCTTCGTCCCGACCTCGACGGTTGGAGCCGCTGCGGCGGCGACATCGGATTCGGGTGCGCTCATGCGTCAGGCTCCCATGCATACAGTGTCCAGGCCGGGCCGCTCTCCCCCTCGGGAAAGTCGATGTACGTTGCGCGGACCGGCATTCCGATCTCCACAGCTGCAGGCTCCACGTTGCGGAGCTCGCCGAGCATCCGCACCCCCTCCTCGAGCTCGACCAGTGCGATGACGAACGGCAGCGTCCGACCCGGCACCTTCGGCGCATGGTGCACCACGAAACTGAACACGGTGCCCTTGCCCGAGGCGACGACGTAGTCCGTCTCCTGAGACTTGTCGAGCCACAGCGCGGGCACCGGCGGATGCTGCAGCGTGCCGTCCGGGCGTTTCTGAATGCGCAACTCGTGGGCGTTGACCCCGTCCCAGAAGAACTTCGTGTCGCGCGACGATGCGGGCCGCATCATCGACGCGGCGTCGAGATCCTCCGGAACTGTAGACGTCCGCTTGGCTGCGTCGGCCGGCCTGAACTTCAGGATGCGCCAGTCCATTTCGGCGACGTCCTCGTCGCCGACCTGCCAGGTGATGCGCTGGCTGATGAAGTAGCCCTCACCAAGCGCGGTGTTCTTGGGGCCGACGACGTCGGTCAGTTCGGCGACGACGCTGACATCCTCGCCTGGCCGCAGATAGCGGTGATAGGTCTGGTCGCAGTTGGTTGCGACGACTCCGACAAAGCCCGCACTGTCGAACAGTTCCATGATCGGACCGATCGGGTCGTCGCTCGGACGACTTCCGCCGAGGCCCATCATCGTCCACACCTGGATCATCGCGGGCGGTGCGACGACACCAGGGTGGCCTGCCGCCTTGGCGGCCGCCTCGTCGACATAGATCTGGTTGTTGTCGCCGATGGCGTCCACCCAGTGCCGAATCATCGGCTGGTTCACCGAGTCCCGACCGACCCGCGGCTTGCTCGGTCCTGCCGCCTTGATCTCGGTGACGGCCTTGTGAATGTCCTCCGGTGTCGTCGTCACCGCGGGACCCTCGGCACCTTCAGCCCCGAAGCAGCGATCATCTCGCGCATCACCTCATTCACTCCGCCGCCGAACGTGATCACCAGGTTTCGCTTGGTCTGGCTGTCGAGCCACTCGAGCAGATCGGCCGTATGCGGATCGGCCGGATTGCCGTGCGCCCCGACGATCTCCTCGGCGAGCCTTCCCGCGTACTGGATGCGCTCGGTGCCGAATACCTTGGTGGCGGCGGCGTCTGCCACGTCGATGTCCTCGCCGGACGCGGCCACCTGCCAGTTCAGCAGTTCGTTGATGCGCCACATTGCCTTGATCTCGCCGAGCGAGCGCTTGACATCGTCGTGCTCGATCGGGGTGTCGCCGTTGCTGCCCGGCGTCGACGCCCACGCGTAGATGCGGTCGTACAACGAGGCGAACCGTCCGGCGGGTCCCAGCATCACCCGCTCGTTGTTGAGCTGCGTGGTGATGAGCCGCCAGCCGCCGTTCTCCTCGCCGACAAGCATCTCGGCGGGCACCCGCACGTCGTTGTAGTAGGTGGCGTTCGTGTGATGCGCACCGTCGGACAGGATCATCGGCGTCCACGAGTAACCGGGGTCGCTGGTGTCGACGATGAGCATTGAAATGCCTTTGTGCTTGGCGGCTTCCGGATCGGTTCGGCACGCCAGCCAGACGTAGTCGGCGTCGTGTCCACCGGTGGTGAACACCTTCTGTCCGTTGACGATGTACTCGTCGCCCTGTTTGACCGCGGTGGTGCGCAACGACGCCAGGTCGGTGCCCGCCTCCGGCTCGGTGTATCCGATCGCGAAGTGCACCTCACCGGCGAGGATGGCGGGCAGAAACTTCTTCTTCTGCAGTTCGGTGCCGTACTGCTGCAGCGTCGGGCCGACCGTCTGCAGCGTCACCGCAGGCAGCGGCACGTCGGCTCGATGCGCCTCGTTGACGAAGATCGACTGCTCGATCGGGCCGAAGCCGAGGCCGCCGAACTCCTTCGGCCAGCCGACGCCGAGCTTGCCGTCGCTGCCCATCCGCTTGATGACCGCGCGGTAGGCCTTACCGTGGCGGTCCTTCTCCATCTCCGCCTTCTCGTCGGGGGAGATCAGGTTCGAGAAGTATTCCCGCAGTTCGGCTTGCAGCTTTTTCTGCTCCGGGGTCAGTTCGATGTACATAACGCTCCCACCAAATCCAAGCGGTGTGCCGCGCCGCCGAGGAGGCGGGTCAGATCTTTGATCGACGAGTAGTAGCGATCCATCGGATAGGCGATGTCCATACCCATGCCGCCGTGCATGTGGTGGCAGAGCTGCATCACCGGCGGCGCCTGCGACGCCAGCCAATAGCCGAGCACATCGAGGTCCTCCTCGGCGTCGAGCCCCTCGGACAGCCGCCAGACCACCGAATTCGCGGCCAATGTCAGTGTGCGCGAGGCGATGTACACCTCGGCCAGCTGCGCGGCCACCGTCTGGAACGTCGACAGCGGTTTGCCGAACTGCTCACGGTTCGCGACGTAGTCCGCGGTCAGCCGCAATGCGCCGGCAACCAGCCCCGCGGCGTATGCGCCGATGGTCGCGAGCGCCACCTGGTTGACCCGTTTGGCCTGCGCGCCTGCGAACACATCGTCGTCGGCGACGGCAACATCGGAGAACGTCACCACATACTCGTCGGAGTGGTTCGACGTCGGCGTCTTCGTCACCTGCACACCGTCTGCGTTCGCCGGCACGGCGACCAGTCCGGTGTCGGCGGTCACGATGAGCCAATCCGCTTGTCCCGCATACGGAACACCGATCTTCGTGCCGTTCAGGTTGCCGCCTGACAGCGTCGTCGCGGGCTGGTCAGGCAGCGCCGCACCCGGCTCGTTGAGCGCGAGCACCACGACCGACCCCGTCGCGACATCGGCAAGCAATCGGTCCTGCTGCGCCTCGGACGCCACGTCGAGGAGCACCGCGGTGGCGCCGATGACGCCGAGCGCAGGTCCCGTTGTGCCGTGCCGTCCGATTTCGGTGAGCGCCGTCGACAACTCCGCCAGACCCACGCCGTCGCCGCCGAGCCGCTCCGGCACACCCAGCGCCGTCACGCCTCCGCCGACGAGTGCCTCCCAGCTGTTGTCACGCTCCAGAACCGAGGTGACGACATCGGCGACGGCCTGCTGCCCTTCATCGGGACTGAAGTCCACGCCAATCCTCCTTGCTGCGTCAGTGCGCGACCGGACACGTGCCGGTGTAGTCAACCTGCCAGTGCTTGATGCCGTTCAGCCACCCTGACATCAGCCGCTCCGGCTCGCCGATGGGCTTCAGGTCCGGCATGTGATCGGCGACCGCGTTGAAGATCAGGTTGATCGTCATCTTGGCGAGGTTCGCGCCGATGCAGTAGTGCGCGCCCGTTCCGCCGAACCCGACATGCGGGTTGGGGTCTCGCAGGATGTTGAACGTGTGCGGGTCGGTGAAGACCTCTTCGTCGAAGTTGGCTGAGCGGTAGGACATCACGACCCGCTCGCCCTTCTTGATCTGCACGCCGTTCAACTCGGTGTCCTCCAGCGCGGTGCGCTGGAACGCCGACACCGGCGTCGCCCAGCGGACGATCTCGTCCGCCGCGGTTTCCGGGCGCTCCCTCTTGTAGAGCTCCCACTGCTCGGGGTTGTGCGAGAACGCGATCATGCCGTGGGTGATCGAGTTACGGGTGGTCTCGTTGCCCGCCACCGCCAGCATCACCACGAAGAAGCCGAATTCGTCGTCCGACAGCTTCTCGCCCTCGATGTCGGCCTGGATCAGCGTCGTGACGATGTCGTCGGTGGGGTTCTTGGCCCGCTCCTCGGCCATCTTCATGGCATAGGTGATGAGTTCGAACGAAGAGACCGCGGGATCGACGTCGGCGTACTCCGGGTCCTCGCCGGCGGTCATCTCGTTGGACCAGCGGAAGAGCTTGTCCCTGTCCTCCTGCGGCACGCCGAGCAGTCCGGCGATCGCCTGAAGTGGCAGCTCGCAGGACACCTGTTCGACGAAGTCGCCCGAGCCCGCCGACGCGGCGGTCTCGGCGATCTTCTGGGCACGGTTGCGGAGTTCCTCCTCGAGCCTGCCGACCGCTCGCGGGGTGAAGCCGCGGGAGATGATCTTCCGCAGTCGGGTGTGCTGCGGCGCGTCCATGTTGAGCAGGACGGCTTTCTGCAAGTCGATCGCATCGCGCGTCATGCCTTGTGGCCACGTCGGGATGGCACCGTCCGGCGAGCTGCCGAAGACCTCGTTGCGCTTGGACACCTCTTTCACATCGGCATGCTTGGTGACGAGCCAATAACCTTTGTCGCCGAACCCTCCGGTGCCGCCGGGCACATCGACCCAGTGGATAGGCTCAGACTTGCGGAGCTCGGCAAGCTCCTCGACCGGCAGACGCTCGAGGTTCAAGGTGGCGTCGAGGAAGTCGAAGTCGGGCGGAATGGGGCAGGGCATAGAAAGCACTCCTCAATTGCAACGTGTTCTAGTGCCAGTAAAACATGCCTTTCGCGCAGATAAAAGGCAGGTCGGCAACCGCGCTTGGCATAGTAGTGAAACGTGTTCTAGCCTGGCGGAATGGGTAACCCTGTAATCGTTGAAGCCACCCGCAGCCCGATCGGCAAGCGGAACGGATGGTTGTCGGGCCTGCATCCCACCGAGTTGCTCGGGGCTGTGCAGCGCGCCGTGGTGGAGAGGGCGGGTATCGACCCCGCCGAGGTCGAGCAGGTCATCGGCGGCTGCGTGACGCAGTTCGCTCAGCAGTCCAACAACGTCAGCCGGGTGGCCTGGCTGGTGGCGGGACTGCCCGAACACGTCGGCGCCACCACGGTGGACTGCCAGTGCGGCAGCGGCCAGCAGGCCAACCACTTGATCGCCGGGTTGATCGCCACCGGCGCGATCGACGTCGGGGTTGCCTGCGGTATCGAGTCCATGAGCGTGATCGGGCTTGGTGCCAACGCAGGTCCGGATCGCTCGGTGCTGCGGCCGTCCTCGTGGGACATCGACCTCCCCGACCAGTTCACCGCGGCCGAGCGGATCGCCAAGCGTCGCGGGATCACCCGTGACGACATCGACGAGTGGGGTTTCCAGTCGCAGGCAAGGGCCAAGCAGGCATGGGCCGAGGGCCGTTTCGACCGCGAGATCTCCCCGATCGAGGCGCCTGTGCTCGACGAGCAGAAACAGCCGACGTCCGACCGTGCCGTCGTCTCGCGCGACCAGGGTCTGCGTGACACCACGCTGGAGGGCCTGGCCTCGCTGAAGCCGGTGATCGACGGCGGCATCCACACCGCGGGCACGTCGTCGCAGATCTCCGACGGCGCCGCCGCGGTGCTGTGGATGGACGAGGACAAGGCCAAGGCGCTCGGACTGCGCCCGCGGGCGCGGATCGTCAGCCAGGCGCTGGTGGGCGCGGAGCCCTACTACCACCTCGACGGGCCTGTGCAGTCCACCACGAAGGTGCTCGAGAAAGCCGGAATGAAGATGGGCGACATCGACATCACCGAGATCAATGAGGCATTCGCCTCGGTGGTGCTGTCATGGGCCCGGGTACACAACCCCGACATGGACAAGGTCAACGTCAACGGCGGGGCGATCGCACTGGGCCATCCGGTCGGCAGCACCGGCAGCAGGCTGATCACGACTGCGCTGCATGAGCTGGAGCGGACCGACACGAGCACCGCGCTGATCACCATGTGCGCGGGCGGTGCGTTGTCCACCGGAACGATCATCGAGCGGATCTAGTGACGGCGACGGACGCGGAGCGCATCGCTGTAGCGCAGGCATACATCGACGCGCTGGTCAGCCACAACGCCGACAAGGTCGCGTTCGCACCGGGCTGCAAGCGGATCGAGGTAGGGCTCAAAACCGGCTTCTCGGGAGATCATCTGCGCCGCAGCCTGAATCGCGGACTGCAGTACCGCGTGATCCAGTCGACGAATGCGCCGGAGTTCACCGTCGAGGGCGACTTGGTGCGAGCCCGGTTCGATCTCGTCACAAAACCGTCCTTTGCCGGCCGACGGGTCGGTGCACACATCGACGAAACGTTTGTCATACCCGCCGAGGACGGCCTGATCCACCACATCCGGGCGAGTATCAAGCCGTTTCTGACCGCGTAGCTCGGCGGCATCGATCTCGACCTGATCTAGTTCTGGCAAATGTCCGTTCTGTCGCGCTCCGGTACGCCAAACTCGTGCCATGCGATTGATCCCTCTTGCGGTGGCGTTGGTTGGCGTTGGTCTGGTCGTGTCGTGTTCGACTGGTGACAAGAAAGAAGAACCGGCGACGCCGACATCCGAGTCGAAGCCGTCAGCCCAACCGAAATTCGACGGACTCTACGAAGTGCAAACCGATCTGACCAAGCGGAAGGTCAACTTCGCGCCGGATCCGAGCAACGAGAAGAAGCCGTTCAAGCTGGCGGTGCGCTCGGCATGCGCCGCCGACAATGTTTGCACCGCAACGGCGCTCACGCTTGGCGACGATATGAAAGAGGTGCCCGACACAGGGTTGCTGGTGTTTGATCTCATCGACGGGCGCTGGGTCAGTGTCAAAGAGGTCACCGACGGGTCATGCCAGCTGAACCCGGATCTGCGGACGGTGCAGGCTCCCTACTTCAGCATCTGGAACGTCGAAGCGAACGACGACGGACCGATGACCGGCAACGGCCTGTATGTCGGCGCGAACGAATGCATGAACATCTCCGACATCCCGGCCACGTTCACCCGCACCGGCGACGTACCCGCCGACGTCGCGGTGCCGGATCCAGCTACTCAACCGAAACGCGTCGCCTCGCCAGCGGCGGGCCTGCACGGCAAGTATTCCGGCGCCATCGTCACCGCTGATCACCCCGACTGGAAATTCACCCAGGTCTGGGATGCGGACACCCACTGCGTCCGCACCGGTGAGAAGTGTCTGACGACCGTCGCGGCGACGCAGAGGGACGAGAACGCGCCCGGTAGCTCGGCTTTTCCGGCCGACTACATCTTCGAGAACGGCCGCTGGACGGGCGGTGCAGGTACCGGGCCGATCGAATGCGCGGAAGGCGCTGGCCAAACCACGAAGTCGATCACCGGCACCTTCGCACTACCGCCTGAGCCCGTGCCGAACCCGATCCCCGGCGTGACCGTCGACCAGGTCACCACCGTCGGTGACCCGTGCGCGAGCACCCTCAACAGCCAGATCACGCTGAACCGAACCGGCGATTGATCGACCGCATGGCGAGCTACGACCTGCACTTCTACTTCGACCCGGTCTGCCCGTTTGCCTGGATGACCAGCAAGTGGGTGCGACTGGTCGCCGAGCAGCGCGACTATCACGTGGACTGGCGGTTCATCTCGTTGCGAATCCTCAACGCGCACATCGACTATGACGCGCACTTCCCGCCCGAATACGAAGCCGGACACACCGCGGGTCTGCGGCTGCTGCGGGTCGCCGCGCGAACTCGCGCCGAACACGGACCCGAAGCCGTCGGGCCGCTGTATCGGGCGATCGGCACCCGACTGTTCGACACGTCACGCGAGGTCGACCCACTGTCGGGCGCAGATCAGGGGGCGCGACGGGTGCTCGAGCCGCTGCTGGTCGAGACGGGCCTTCCGGTCGAACTGGCCGACGCGCTCGACGACACATCGCTTGACGACGAGATCCGTGCGGAGACCGAGGAGGCACTCGCGCTGACCGGCCGCGATGTCGGCACCCCTATCCTGCATTTCAACCCGCCCGACGGCACCGCGTTCTTCGGCCCGGTCATCAGCAGACTGCCAAGCGCCGAGGACGCGGTCCTGTTGTGGGACCACGTGATCGGGCTGGCCGAATTCGGTGGCTTCGCCGAGCTGAAACGCAGCCTGCGAGAACGGCCGCAGCTGGCGAGTTTCGGCGTGGACACCGGCGCGGTCGGCAAGCAGGAAGACTGGCACGGCGGAAGCCGACGGCTGAAGAAGTAGGAGTTTGGGCTCGTCGCCGCCGCGGATAGCCACCGAGAGTGGCAGGCACTGTTCGCAACTCGGGCCCGATCGCTCCGGTTTCCGCGGCGAGCACCTCTGGCAGAAGCTGATCAGGATGTGTCCGGCGTACCGGAACTACCGTGAGGCAACGGACCGGGTGATTCCGTTGGTCGTCTGCGAGCCAGGATGAGGTTGACCCCCACCGCGACAGCGAACAACGCCGCACCGATGATGACCGTCGTCGGGTGCAGATAGAGAAGCAGCGCGGCGGCGGGTACGCAGAGGACCCGCTCCGGCCAGCCTGCCCGCCGCAGTAGCCAACCCCCGGTCACGACCGCCAACGCGGCCACGCCGAGCGCGGAAACGGCTGCCGTCCAAAGCATGTCGGCGATCGACCGGAGCCCCAGCAGGCCTTCGCCGTTGTCGGTGAGCACGAATGCGAACGGGACGAGGAACGCGGGCAGCGTGTACTTCCACGTCTGCATCATCGTGGCCATCACCCTGCCGCCGGTGATCGCCGACGCGGCCACCGATGCCAGCGCCGTCGGTGGGGTCACCTCCGACAGCACCGCGAAGTAGAAGACGAACATCGCGGCCGCGGGCGCGGCGACGCCGAGGTCCTGCAGCGCAGGCCCGACCACCACCCAGGAGATCACGAACGACGCTGTCACCGGCACCGCAAGGCCGAGGATCGCGACCGCCAGGGCGGCCAGCGCAGCGGTGAAAGTGAGGACCAGCGCGGGGTTTTCGGTGAGTCCCCGCGCGGTGTTCACCAGGATCGAGTGCAACTGCAGGCCCAGGCCGGTTCTGGTGATCATCGCGGCGATCACGCCCGCGGCGGCGCACACCGCCGCGACGGCGAGCACGCCTCTGACACCGGTGCCGAGTGATCGATACAGCCGGGCCGGAGTCATGCGGTGGTCCTTGTCCAGGAAGGACAGCGCGATCTGGACGAACGTCGCGTACACCACGGCCCGCACAGCGGAGATGTCCATCGCCAGGAACACCACGATCATCACCAGCGAGACCAGGTGATAACCGAACCTGCCCAACAGGCGCCAACCCGACTGTTCGCTGATCTCCACCTCGCGGGTGTTCCACCGGCGCGCGTCGATCTCGACGGCCAGCAGGATTCCGAGGTAGTAGAGGATCGTCGGCACGATCGCCCAGACCAGCACGGTCAGATACGGAACGCCGAGATATTCGGCGATGATGAACGCCGCCGCCCCGAGCGTCGGCGGGGACAGGATCGCGCCGATGCCCGCCGCGGCGAGCATTCCGCCCGCGTTCTCCCTCGGGTAGCCGGCGCGACGCAGGATGGGCCAGGTCACCGAGCCCAGGCTGACCGTCGTCGCGGTCCCCGAACCGGACACCGATCCGAGCAGGAACCCCGCGAGCGTCACGGTCCGTCCCGGCGCGGCGCGCGACCGACGGAACGCGGCCAATGAGAGGTCGATGAAGAACTTGCTCGCGCCGGATGCGTCGAGTACCGCGCCGTAGATCGTGAACAGCACGATGTAGGTGGCAGCCACGTCGAGCGGGACCCCGTACAGGCCGGTCGACTGGATGAACGACGCGCTGATGATCTGGTTCCAGTCGACGCCGGCGTGCGCGATCGCCGCGCCCTGAGGCAGATAACCGCCGTAGTAGGCATACGCGAGCGCAAGCAGGCAGACGATCGGCAGTGCGACACCGGTGGTGCGCCTGCACGCCTCGAGGACAAGCAACAGCACGACCGTACCGACGAGCACGTCGATCATCGCCGGAGTGCCCTGCCTGCTCAAGAACTCGTCGAAACCGCCTCCGCCGCCCGCGATTTCGAACGGCCAAACCGGATACAGGCAGGCGGCCAGCGCAATCCCGGCCAGCAGCCAGTCGACGACGGTCGGGTTGCCCTTCGGCACCGCGGCCTCGTCGGTGTCGACATCCTTGCGGCGCAACCGCAGTCCCGAGCGGTAGCACAGCAGTGTCAGCGGCAGCACCGCGGCGAGGAAGTAGATCAGCGAGACCTGGTTGCCCTGTGCCAGTGGGAAGAAGACCTGATAGATCGCGAAGACACCGATCGCCACGCACGCGGCTGTCACCGCATGAGCGACCCAGCCGGTCAGCTCACGAGCCGGCTTCTCCTCCTCGTAGGCGGCCGCTGCTGCGGCCCCTTCGGTCAGCTCTTCGCGCCCAGTTCGTCCAACGCCTTCTTGGCGCCCGGGTGCAGCGGCACCGGGTCCGTCTGACGGGCCGTGTCCAGGTTGATGTCCTGAGCGGCCTTGTTCACCTTCACCAGGTCGGCCTTGTGATCGAACAGCGCCTTGGTCACCACACATGCCGTATTGCCGTCCATATCCTCGTTCACCAGAAGGAGATTCGGCACCACCACGGTCGACACGTCACCAGGAGTCTGGTAGGTCGCCGCGGGGATCACGCCGCGTTCGTAGATCGTGTTGATCTCCTTCAGCTTGTCCAACGTGTCGGTCACATCGAGCAGCTTGACGTCGCCGCGCTGACTGGTGAACAGGTCGGTGATGCCACTCGTCGGCAAGCCGCCCGACCAGAACATCGCGTCGATCGACCCGTCCTTCATGCCTTCGACGGTCTTGCCCAGTTCGGTGCGCTGCGCCTGGATGTCCTTGGCGGGATCGAGGCCCGCCGCAGCCAGCATCCGGTTCGCGATCACCTCGGTACCCGAGTTCGGTGCGCCGGTGGACACCCGCTTGCCGCGCATGTCGGCGATCGAGTTGATGCCGGTGTCGGTGCGCGCGACGACCTGGGTGTAGTTCGGATACAGCCGCGCCAGCGCCGCGATGGGCTGCGGCGAGTCGAAGGACTCTTTGCCCTCGGCCGCGTCGGCCGCGGTGTCGGCGAGCGAGAATGCGACCTGATGGGTGCCGGCCACCAACTGCTGGATGTTCTGCAACGACGCCGAGGTTTCGGCCGCGGTGGCCTTGAGCTTGCCGGCGCTCTGCGCGCTGATCGCCTCGGCGAGCGCGCCGCCGAGGCTGTAGTACACACCGGTGGTGTTCCCGGTCGCGATGCTCAGCCGCGCATCGGATTCGACCGTGCAGGTCGTCGGCTCGGAAGCCGCTTCCCCGCCGTCACCGCCTCTCTGCCCTCCGCATCCGGCCAGAACCAACAGCAGCGCGCCGGCCATCACCGGCAATGTGATCCGCCTCACGTGATCATGATTGCCCGATTCGGCGGCTTTCACACCCGGTTCCCAGCGCCCTCTTTTTGACTTCTCAGACAAGACAGATTGGCGATTGCGTACAGTGATCCGGATCACTCAGCCGTGATGAAGGAGCCCGGATGCACAAATCGTCGACCAGGCGGACCCTGGGCGTCATCGGAGCGGCCTTCACCGCGGTCATCACATTCATCCTCGCGGTGATCCCGGCCGGTGCGATGACCGTGACCTTTGTCCGGCACGCGGAGTCACAAGCCAATGCCGCCGGCATCATCAACACCGAGGTTCCCGGCCCCGGGCTCTCGCCGGCAGGCCAGGCCCAGGCGGTCCTCGTCGCAGATGTGCTGGCCGCACAGGCGCACGACAATGCCTATGCCTCGACGATGATTCGCACCCAGGACACCGCGAAACCGTATTCGACGAAAACGGGAAAGACAGTCAAAGTCATCGACGGGGTGCAGGAGATCAACGCCGGCATCTTCGAGGGCTCCTCGGAGGACGAGGGGATCGGACGGATCGGCTATGCGCTGGCTCCGATCGCGTGGAGCCTCGGACTGCGTTTCGTGCGGATCCCGGGCTCCGAGGACGGCAACGAGTTCGATGCGCGGGTCGACGGCGCGCTCGCACAGATCGAGGCCGACGGCAGTGAGACTCCCGTCGTCTTCTCGCACGGCGCCACGATCATGTTCTGGACGATGATGAACGTCGACAACCCCGATCCACTCCTGCTTTTGACTCATCAGCTGGACAACACGGAGACCGTGGTCGTCGAGAAGAACGGCGACGGCAGTTGGACGCTGAAGAGCTGGGGCGGTGAGGAAGTCGGGCCCGCGAATCTGCCGACGAAGCTCCTCGTCAACGTGCGCGACCTGATCGTGGCGCCGCAGACCGCGCTCTATGACCTCAGCCGCGACGTCAGCGTCGACAGTGCGTCCAAGGGCGTCGAGGTCGTCGCAAACGCGGCGGTGAAGTTCGGCACCGATACCGTGACCGACATCAGCGACGCGGTGAAGGGTCTGGGATCCGCGGCGCAGACCAATACGTCGGTGGCCACCCTCGCCCAGAAGACCGACGGTGCAACACATCTCATCGGCGGCAAGTCGACACCGGGAAGCCGGGCCGCAGCAGTGGTCGCGCGCAACAACGAACGCGTCACCGAAGCCGTGCAGGACGTGCGCAACGAGATCTCGGCATCCATCAAGAAGGTCGGCGACACCGTCAAGAAGGTCGCCGACGCCGCCAAGGATGCCGCCGAGGGCTCCAAGACGAAGGACGCCGCCTGAGCAGTGTCAGGCGCCGTAGACCGGCAGGGGTGGCCGCGCCTTGGCCAACAGATCGGCGACGACCGGACCGAGTTCGGCGGGATCCCATCGGGCGCCCTTGTCCACCTCGGGTCCGCGCGCCCACCCTTCGGCGATTCGGATGACGCCGCCCTCTACCTCGAACATCGTGCCGGTGACATCGCGCGACTCCACGCTGCCGAGCCACACCACGAGCGGCGAGATGTTCTCCGGTGCCATCGCGTCGAATTCCCTGTCCTGCGTTGACATCATGTCGGCGAAGACGGTCTCGGTCATCCTGGTTCGCGCCGAAGGGGCGATCGCGTTGACGGTGACTCCGTAGCGTCCCATCTCCGCGGCGGCGACGAGTGTCATGGCCGCGATGCCTGCCTTGGCCGCGCTGTAGTTCGCCTGTCCGACGCTGCCCTGCAGGCCCGCGCCGGAACTGGTGTTGATGATGCGGGCCTGCCTGGCGTCACCGGCCTTCGACTGCGCACGCCAGTAAGCCGCCGCGTGCCGCATGGTCGCGAAGTGCCCCTTGAGGTGCACCGCGATCACGGCGTCGAACTCTTCTTCACTGGTGTTGGCGAACATCCGGTCGCGAACGATGCCAGCATTGTTCACCAGGACGTCCAGCCCTCCGAAGGTGTCGACGGCGGTTTGGATGAGGCCCTCTGCCTGGGCCCAATCGGCCACGTTGGCGCCGCTCGTGACCGCTTCGCCACCCGCAGCGGTGATCTCGTCGACGACATTCTGCGCGGCGCTGCCGCCGCCCGCAGGTGAGCCGTCGAGGCCGACACCTATGTCGTTGACAACGACGCGTGCCCCTTCGGCGGCGAACGCAAGGGCGTGCGCGCGCCCGATGCCGCCGCCGGCACCCGTCACGATGACCACACGGCCGTCGAGCAGTCCCATAACCGTTGTCTCCCTTTACTTTTTGATGTCTGCAGTGGTTGTTGACAGATAGTGCGGCGGCTCGCCACCGCCGTGGACTTCCAGGGACGCCCCACTGATGTAGGACGCGGCAGGCGAGGCCAGAAACGCGGCGGCCCAGCCGACGTCGGCCGGTTTGGCGAGTCTGCCCAGCGGCACGTTCTGCGAGATCGCGGCGATGGAGTCGGCGTCACCGTAGAACAATTCGGACTGTTCCGTTTCGACCATGCCGACCACCACGGAGTTCACGCGCACCTTGGGCGCCCACTCGACGGCGAGCGTGCTGGTGATACTTTCCAGGCCCGCTTTCGCTGCGCCGTAGGCCACGGTGCCCGGCGTGGGGCGCCTGCCGCTGACGCTGGCGATGTTGATGATCGATCCGCCGCCGTCCTGCTTCTGCATGACCGCGTTCGCATGTGTCGACACGGACAGCGGCCCGAGCAGGTTCAGCCCGAAGATCTTGCTGCTGAACTTCGCCGACGCCTCTGCGGCCGGTACGTAGGGCGATCCGCCCGCATTGTTGACCACGACGTCGAGGCGGCCGTGGTCGGTGGCGATTGCGTCGATGAGCGCTTTGACCGAGTCGTCGTCGCGGACGTCGCACGAGTGGAATTCGTAGGGCGAGCCCTCGACGGGGCGCCGCGCACACGTCACGACGGTCGCGCCCTGGTCGGCGAAGACGGCGCTGATGCCGGCACCGACCCCTCGCACACCGCCTGTCACGAGGACGATTCGACCGCTCAGTTGAAGGTTGATACCTGTCACACCAGCACTGTCAGCCACGTCGGTCACTGTGCTAGCGTACCAAGCAAGTGCTTGCTTAGGTAGCTGACCCCCGCAGGAGAGCCGCTATGACGATCGACACCAAGACGGTCGAACCGGGCCTCGTCTCGGTCACCGTCGACTACCCGCCGGTGAACGCGATTCCGTCCCGCGGCTGGTTCGAACTCGCCGACGCGATCACCGCGGCAGGCCGCGACCAGTCCACCCACGCGGTGATCCTTCGGGCCGAAGGCCGCGGATTCAACGCGGGCGTCGATATCAAGGAGATGCAGCGGACCTCTGCGGACGCGAGGAGCAAAGGTGAATTGGGCTTCACCGCATTGATCGACGCCAACCGCGGCTGTTTCGAGGCGTTCCGCGCGGTGTACGAGTGCGCGGTGCCCGTTGTGGCCGCCGTCAACGGATTCTGTGTGGGCGGCGGCATCGGACTGGTCGGCAACGCTGACGTGATCGTCGCCTCCGACGACGCGACGTTCGGGCTGCCCGAGGTGGAGCGCGGCGCCCTCGGCGCCGCCACCCACCTGTCCCGCCTTGTGCCGCAACACATGATGCGCCGGCTGTTCTTCACCGCAGCCACCGTCGACGCCGCCACCCTCCATCACTTCGGATCCGTGCACGAGGTGGTTCCGCGCGCCGACCTGGATGAAGCCGCGCTGCGCGTGGCCAGAGACATCGCCGCCAAGGACACCCGGGTGATCCGCGCCGCCAAGGAGGCACTGAACTTCATCGACGTGCAGAAGGTCAATTCCTCCTACCGGATGGAGCAGGGGTTCACGTTCGAACTGAATCTCGCCGGAGTCTCCGACGAGCACCGCGACGCCTTCGCAGGCACGGACAAGGGATCCAAGTGAGGGACAAGAGGACAACGCTGGAGGACGCGGTCGCCTCCGTCGAGAGCGGCATGACCATCGGCATCGGCGGGTGGGGGTCCCGGCGCAAGCCGATGGCTCTGGTGCGCGCGCTGCTGCGGACCGATGTCACGGACCTCACCGTTGTGACCTACGGCGGGCCCGACATCGGGCTGCTGTGCTCGGCGGGCAAGGTCAAGCGGGTGTACTACGGGTTCGTGTCACTGGACTCGCCGCCGTTCTACGACCCGTGGTTCGCAAAAGCGCGCACGAGCGGCGCGATCGAATCGCGTGAGATGGACGAGGGCATGCTGCGGTGCGGCTTGCAGGCTGCAGCGCAACGACTTCCGTTCCTGCCCATCCGCGCCGGCCTCGGCAGTGACGTGCGCGCCTTCTGGGGCGACGAACTCAAGACGGTGCGCTCGCCGTATCCCACCGGCGACGGCTATGAGGAACTCGTCGCCATGCCCGCGCTGAACCTCGACGTGGCATTCGTGCATCTCAACATCGGTGACCAACACGGCAACGCGGCCTACACCGGTATCGATCCCTACTTCGACGACCTGTACCTGATGGCGGCCCACCGGCGCGTGCTGTCGGTCGAGAAGGTGGTGTCGACCGAGGAGCTTGTGAAATCGGTTCCGCCGCAGGCGCTTCTAGTCAACCGCATGATGGTCGACAGCGTGGTCGAGGCGTCAAACGGCGCCCACTTCACGACGGCCGAGCCCGACTACAGGCGCGACGAGAAGTTCCAGCGCCATTACGCGGAGGCGGCGGCATCGGCGGAGACTTGGCAGGAGTTCGTCGACACCTACCTGGCCGGCACCGAAGCCGACTACCAGGCCGCGGTCGGCGAATTCACCGCGAACCTGTCGAGCAAGGAGGCGCAGAAATGATCTCCGTGTCCCGCGCAGAGGTGTGCGCCGTCGCATGCGCCGAGTTGTTCCGCGACGCAGGCGAGATCATGGTTTCCCCGATGGCGAACATGGTGTCGATCGGGGCACGCCTGGCCCGGCTCACCTTCTCGCCGGACATCCTGCTCACAGACGGCGAGGCCAGGCTGCTTGCCGACACCCCCGCGCTGGGTGCCGCAGGCGCGATCGAAGGCTGGATGCCGTTCGGGCGGGTCTTCGAGACACTCACATGGGGCCGTCGCCACGTGGTGATGGGCGCCAACCAGGTGGACCGATACGGCAACCAGAACCTGTCGGCGTTCGGCCCGCTTCAGCAGCCGACGCGCCAGATGTTCGGAGTGCGCGGCGCGCCGGGCAACACCATCAACCACGCGACGAGCTACTGGGTCGGAAACCATTCAAAACGGGTGTTCTGCGAGCACGTCGACGTGGTGTCCGGAATCGGCTGGGACAAAGTCGATCCCGACAACCCGGCATACCGGTTTGTCAATGTCTACCGGGTGGTGTCGAACCTCGGAGTGTTCGACTTCGGCGGTCCCGACCACACCATGCGGGCGGTTTCGCTGCACCCCGGCGTCGACGCCGAGCAGGTCCGGGAGAACACCTCATTCGAGGTGCACGGACTCGACGAAGCGCAGGAGACCCGCCTTGCCACCGACGACGAGCTCAGACTTCTCCGCGAGGTGATCGATCCGAAGTCGCTGCGCGACAGGGAGATCCGGTCGTGACGGCACGACTTCGAACACCGCTGACCGAACTGGTCGGTATCGAGCATCCCGTCGTCCAGACCGGCATGGGCTGGGTGGCCGGGGCACGACTGGTGGCGGCGACCTCGAACGCAGGCGGCCTCGGCATCCTGGCGTCGGCGACGATGACCCTGGACGAACTGCAGACCGCGGTCACCAAGGTCAAGGCGGCCACCGACAAGCCGTTCGGCATCAACATCCGCGCCGACGCGGGTGACGCGAACGAACGCATCGACCTGCTGATCCGCGAAGGCGTCAAGGTGGCGTCGTTTGCGTTGGCGCCCAAACCGGATCTCATCGCAAAGCTGAAAGACGCGGGCGTGGTGGTGATTCCGTCGGTCGGACTGGCCAAGCATGCCAAGAAGGTGGCGGGTTGGGGCGCCGACGCGGTCATCGAGCCGGGCGGCGAGGGCGGTGGCCACACCGGCCCGATCGCCACCACGCTGCTGTTGCCCTCCGTGCTCGACGCGGTCGACATTCCCGTGGTCGCCGCGGGCGGGTTCTTCGACGGCCGCGGCCTGGCGGCCGCCCTCTCCTATGGGGCCGCAGGTGTGGCCATGGGTACGCGATTCCTACTGACGTCGGACTCGACCGTGCCCGATGCCGTCAAACGGCGATACCTGGAGGCGGGCCTCGACGGCACCGTGGTGTCCACCCGCGTCGACGGAATGCCGCATCGCGTGCTGCGCACCGGCCTCGTCGAGAAGCTCGAAAGCGGTTCGCGGCTGCGCGGTTTCGGCGCCGCCGTCCGCAATGCACAGAAGTTCAAGAAGATGTCGAAGATGACGTGGCGGTCGATGATCAGCGACGGTCTCGAAATGCGCCACGGCAAGGACCTCACCTGGTCGCAGGTCGTGATGGCCGCCAACACGCCCATGCTGCTGAAGGCGGGCCTCGTCGAAGGCAACACGGACGCGGGCGTACTGGCGTCGGGCCAAGTGGCGGGCATTCTCGAGGATCTGCCCTCCTGCGCCGAGTTGATCGCCGCGATCGTCGGCGATGCCGTCGAACATCTGCGCGCCGCCGCGGGGTGCGTCGTCGACTAGTTCGACCTCTCCCCGGCGATCCGAAGCGGCCCTGGAAGTCACGTCATGAAGCTGTGAGCTTCAAACGCGACTGATTAAGCTATAATCTTCATATGGCTAGGATGAAGCTCTTTACTTCATCACGCGCGACCCTGATCGGCGACGTCGTCGGATCGCGAACGGTCGCCGACCGCGCCGGTGCGCACCGACTTCTGCGCGCTGCGCTGCGCGACGTCGCCGGGACTGCGATCGACCCGCCCGCGTTCACCGTCGGCGACGAGTTCCAGGGTGCGTTCGCCACAGTCGGTCTCGCCATCGACGCTGCGCTGTCAGTGCGGCTTGCCGTCGCGCCGGAGATCGATGTGCGGTTCGGTCTCGGCTGGGGTGCGGTGACCATGCTCGACGAGGCGGCGGGCATCCAGGACGGCCCCGGTTGGTGGGCCGCTCGGGAGGCGATCCAGTGGACGGCCGCTGCGCAGCGCCGGCCAGGGCTCGCGCTGGTACGGACGTCGTTTCGGGCCTCAGGTGAGACGCGCTCCGACGTCGACGCCATCAACGCCGCGCTGATATGTCGGGACCACCTGCTTGGATCGTTGGACGACCGATCGACACGGATTGTGAAGGCACTGTTGAACAACCGCTCCAAGAAAGACATCGCCGCCGAGGAGGGCATCAGCCCGTCGGCGGTGTCACAGCGCGCGGGTCGCGACGGTCTCGACCTGATCGTGGTGGCGTCGGACTTACTTCGGAGCGCACCGTGAGTGCTCTGGCAGTGATGCTCATCGCGATCGGCATCGCCGATGCGGTCCGGCGCGCCACGCGCTCGCCGTGGGCGGCTCCGCTCGTCGCCCTTGCTGTCGTCGTGGTGTGCGCGGCCGCGAGCGGCCTGTGGCATCCCGGTGACGTGGCGCTGCTGATCATCGCCGCAGGCGCTGCCGTGGGATGGGTGATCCTGTGCGGCCGCGCTGAGCGAACCGGTGCGCACCAGGGCGCGCCGCTGGCGGTGTTCTTCGGGGCGCTCGCGGCGCTGATTGTCTTGTCAGGCTGGGGTTCTGACGCCGGCGGGCTCGTGAAGCGCTGGGTGACGTGGGTCGATCTGCCTGCTATCGCCGAGATCGGCCCGGACAAACTGCTCATCGTGGTCGGCACCGTTCTGCTGCAGTTCGTCACGGGCAACCAACTGGTGCGCCTTGTGCTCGGAACCGTCGGCGCCGTGAAACCCGAGGGTCAGCCGCAGCCCTCGGACCGGCTCAAGGGCGGCCGCCTGCTTGGGCCGATGGAACGCATCCTGATCCTCGGCCTCGGGCTGGCAGGCCAACTCGCCGCCGCCACCGCCGTCGTCGCGGCCAAGAGCATCATCCGGTTCCCCGAGATCAACGCCGCGAAGGCCCGCGAGAACGGGACCATCGGCATCGACGACGTCACCGAGTACTTTCTCGTCGGGAGCTTCGCCAGCTGGATCATCGCGCTCGGCGGCCTCGCGTTGGCGCACTAGACGGTATGGGTGATCGCTGGCGTTGAGCCGGGGGTTGCGGGCCGGGGCCCCACTCACCCATGTTCGTGGGTTACCGAGTAGGGAGTCGCCTGCCCGGTCTATCCGACAGTGGTGGGAGGCCCC
>JAEZKH010000370.1 GCA_023415515.1 Actinomycetes bacterium | reverse complement strand
GGTCGGCCGGACGTCCGGCCATCAATGTCGAGACTGTGATCCTCGACGAACACGACCAGCCGGTAGCCGCCGGAACCGTCGGTGAGATCGCCCATCGAAGCCCCCATCTGATGTTGGGCTACCTCGACGACCCGCAGCGCACCGCCGAGGCGTTCCGCGGCGGCTGGTTCCACTCCGGCGACCTCGGCTACTACGACGACTTCGGCCTGCTGCACGTCGTGGACCGCAAGAAGGACATGATCAAGTCCGGCGGCGAGAACGTCGCCAGCCGTGAGGTCGAAGAGGTCATCTACCGGCACAGCGGTGTTCAGGAAGTCGCCGTATTCGGTCTGCCCCACCCGACCTGGGTCGAGGCTGTGGTGGCCGCCGTCGTGCCCCGTACCGGTGTCGTTCTGTCCGAGGGCGATGTCATGGCCCACTGCCGAGAGCATCTGGCCGGATTCAAGACGCCCAAACAGGTCTTCTTCGTCGAATCCCTGCCGAAGAACCCGAGCGGCAAGCTGCTCAAGCGCCTGTTGCGCGACCGGTTCAGTCGCGAAACCATCTGCAACTAAAGGGAGATACGTTCGTGTACAAAGGCCGCATCGCGCGGTTCGACGCGCCCGGCAAGCCGTTCGAAATCGACACCGTCGGCCTGGCCGAGGTCGGGCCCGGCGAGATCCTGATCAGGGTCACCCGCGCCAATATCTGCGGCTCAGATCTGCATGCCTGGCACGGCACGTTCGCGACAAGGGGGCTGGGCGGCCAACTGCCGACGGTGCTCGGTCACGAAATGGTCGGCGCGGTCGAGGCGCTCGGCGACGGGGTGACCGCTGACTCCGATGGCAAACCACTGGCGATCGGAGCCCGAGTGGTGTTCCCGTACTTCTTCTGCTGCCATCAGTGCCGCAACTGTCTGGCGGGACGGCGCAACGCCTGTCTGAATCTGAAGATGGCGATGCTCGGCCGCGCAGACGAGCCACCTTATTTCGTCGGCGGCTACGGCGACTACTTCCTGCTTCCCGCGGGCGCGGTGGTCTACCAGGTCCCCGACTCGGTACCCGATGAGATCGCCGCGGGCGCCAATTGCGCTCTGTCGCAGGTGATGTACGGCTTGGAGCGGGTGGACCAGCAGCTCGGTGAGACCGTCGTGGTGCAGGGCGCAGGCGCGCTCGGTCTCTACGCCGTCGCTGTGGCCAAGGCACGCGGAGCATCGACCGTCATCGCGATCGACGGGGTGGGCGAGCGGCTCGAGCTTGCGAGCGCGTTCGGCGCCGACGCGGTCATCGACATCACCGAGGTGCCCGAGGAATCAGACCGCGCCAAGATGGTGCGCCGGTTGACCGATGGTCAGGGCGCCGATGTGGTGGTCGAGGTGGTCGGTCATCCGTCGGCGATCGACGAGGGCCTCAAGATGCTCGGGCAGTTCGGCCGCTACGTCGAGATCGGCAACATCAACATCGGTAAGACCTTCGTATTCGACCCGTCGCGATTCGTCTTCGCCAACAAGTCCATGGTCGGCGTGTCGCTCTACGACCCCGCGCTGCTCTCGCGGGCGCTGGCGTTCCTCGCACAGCACCGCGACACACTGCCGTTGGAACGGCTTGCGGCAGCCCAATACTCGCTCGACGACATCAACGAGGCATTCGCCGCAGCCGACGCCAAGCGCGACGTCCGCGCCAGCATCGTGCCCTGACACCGAAAGCAGATCATGCACAACTATCACCGCACAACGCTGTTCATCGACGGTCAGTGGGCCGAACCCGACGGTGACGGGCTCATCGAGGTCGTCGACCCCGCCACCGAACAGGTCATCGGCACCGTGCCCAACGGCTCGCGAGCCGACGTCGACGCCGCGGTGGCGTCCGCGCGCCAGGCTTTCGATCCGCTGATCACGGTCGCCGAGCGCCGCGACCGCCTGGCTGCGGTGATCGACGCGATGGAAAAGCGCCTGCCCGACATCGCCGAGACGATCACCGCCGAAATGGGCGCGCCGGTTCGCATCGCGCAGTCAGTGCAGACCCAGGTGCCACTGGCGGTCGCACGCGGATTCGCCCGTGTGCTCGAGGACTTCGAATTCGAAGAGCAAGTGGACAATTCGCTTGTACTGCGTGAGCCGTACGGCGTGGTCGGAGCGATAACCCCGTGGAACTACCCGCTCTATCAGGTCGTTGCCAAGGTGCTGCCGGCAATCGCGGCCGGCTGCACAGTGGTGCTCAAGCCGAGCAACGAGGCGCCGCTGTCGGTGTTCGAATTCGTCGAGGCCCTCGAAGACGCCGGATTGCCTGCGGGAGTGGTGAACCTGGTGTCGGGGCCGGGTCGGGTCATCGGGGAACGCCTTGCCGAACATCCCGAGGTCGATTTCGTGTCGTTCACCGGTTCCACCGGTGTCGGGGCGCGCGTCGGCGAGATCGCGGGCCGGACAGTCAAGAAGGTCGCGCTCGAGCTCGGGGGCAAATCGGCCAACGTCATCCTCGAGGGCGCCGACCTGCCGACCGCGGTGAAGGTGGGTGTCGGCAACGCGTTTCTCAATGGCGGGCAGACGTGTATGGCGTGGACCCGGATGCTGGTCCCGCAGTCGGGCTACCACGAGGCCCTTGAACTCATCGAAGCTGCGGTCGCCAAGTACACCGTCGGCGACCCGTGGGATCCGGCCACCCGCATCGGCCCGTCCGCGTCGGCCTCACAGTACGAGACGGTGCGCGGATACATCCAACGCGCTGTCCGCGACGGTGCGCGGCTGCTGGTCGGGGGTGACGAAAAGGTCAGCGAAGTCGGCTATTTCGTTGCTCCGACGGTGTTCGCCGACGTGGATCCGTACTCAGAGCTGGGCCAGGAGGAGGTGTTCGGCCCTGTGCTCGCGGTCATCCCTTACACCGATGACGGGGATGCCCTGCGCATCGCCAACGCCACCCCCTACGGGCTCTCCGGAGCGGTGTGGGCCGCCGACAAAGAGGCCGCCATCGAATTCGCCCGCGGCGTGCAGACCGGCCAACTCGACATCAACGGCGGTGCCTATAACCCGATCGCGCCGTTCGGCGGCTACAAGCGCTCCGGCATCGGCCGGGAACTGGGCCGGGCCGGCTTCGAAGAGTACCTCCAGACGAAATCGCTGCAGCTGCCATGAGCGCGCCACTCATCGTCTCGGCCGCCGCGCCGACTCAGGTCTGGACCATCGACCTGCCCGAGGTCGGGAACGCGATCACCGGGACGGACTTCATCGCGGCGTTCGAAGCCGCCGTCGATGCCGCCAACGCCGACACCCGGATCCGCGCCGTGGTCCTGACGGGCGCGGGCAAGATCTTCTCCGCAGGCGGCAACGTCAAAGAGATGGCCGACCGGGACGGGATGTTCGGGTTGGATCCACTCGAACAGCGGTCGGCCTACGTCGACGGCATTCAACGTATCCCCAGAGCCCTCGGGCGGCTCGAGGTTCCACTGATCGCAGCGGTCAACGGCGCGGCCATCGGGGCCGGCTGCGACCTGTCGATGATGTGCGATCTGCGCATCGCCTCAGAGCGGGCGTCGTTCGCCGAGAGCTTCGTGACGCTCGGCCTCATCCCCGGTGACGGAGGCACCTGGTTCCTTCCGCGAGCCATCGGATACGCCCGCGCCGCCGAGATGACGTTTACCGGCGAGCGGATCGGGGCTGACACCGCACTCGCCTGGGGCATGGTCAGTCGCGTGGTACCGCACGAGGATCTCCTGGTGACCGCGCACGAGCTCGCGGAGCGCATCGCCGCCAACCCGCCGCATGCGCTGCGGATGGCCAAGCGGCTGCTGCAGGAATCACGCACCGGGTCGCTGGAATCCACGCTGGCGATGGCGGCGGCCATGCAGCCGCTGGCACACCGCGACACCGAACACGATCGGCGAATCGCCAAATGGAGGACCCAGTGACCGCATCGGCAATCCCCAGGCTGGTGCCTCCCGCATCAGCCGATTCGCGGGCAACCGACGGCCTGCGCGCCGAGGTCCGCGAGTTTCTGGCCGAGCAACTGGCCGCAGGCGCGTTCACGCCATCTGTCGACGCCTGGTTGACGGGGTGGGATGAGGCGTTCACCCATGCGCTCGCAGCACGCGGATGGCTCGGCATGACGGTCCCGAAAGCCTATGGCGGACACGGACGCTCGTTTCTCGAGCGGTTCGTCGTCACCGAGGAGTTGTTGGCGGCGGGTGCGCCTGTTGCGGCGCACTGGATCGCTGACAGGCAGATCGTGCCGTCGCTGCTCAAATACGGCACCGAGGCGCAGAAGCGACAGTTTCTGCCGCGAATCGTGCGCGGCGAATGTTTCTTCGGCATCGGCATGAGCGAACCCGACTCCGGATCCGATCTGGCCAGCGTGCGCACCCGTGCAGTCCGTGTCGACGGCGGCTGGACGTTGTCCGGCACCAAGGTCTGGACGTCGGGCGCGCACGTCGCGCACGCGTTCATATGTTTGGCCCGCACCGAATCGGTCGACCCCGACAATCGGCACGCGGGTCTCAGCCAGTTCATCGTGGACCTCCGCGGGCCGGGCGTGGAGATCCGCCCGATCGTGTCGATGAACGGTGCACACCATTTCAACGAGGTGATTCTCGGCGAGGCCTTCGTGCCCGACGCGATGGTGTTCGGCGAGATCGGCCAGGGCTGGCGACAGGTGACCTCGGAGCTGAGCTTCGAGCGAAGCGGGCCGGAGCGATTCCTCTCCACGTTCGGCCTGCTCGGCGGAACTACTGAACTGATGGCAGCCGGGAACATCCCGCGCAGCCATGACCTGGGCCGGCTGCTTGCGCGCGTCGCCGGGCTGCACCAGATGTCGATGGCGGTCGCGGGTGCGCTGGGACGCCACGAACCAGCCGATGTGCCTGCCGCGGTGGTCAAGGTGCTGGGCACCACCACCGAAGGCGACATCGCCGACTTCGCCGATTTGTGCACCGACGGCGATACCGACTCCTCGTTCTCCCGAATGGTGGGCGCCGCGGCAGACCAGCGCCCCGGTTTCACACTGCGCGGCGGGACCAACGAGGTGTTGCGCGGTGTCATAGCGCGCGGGCTGGGGATGCGATGACGATCTCAGCAACCGCCGTGGAGGCGGCCGTCGTCGACATGATGGAATCGGTCTTCGCCGAATACCGCGACGCGCATCCGCCTTCGAACACCGTTGAGCGCGACCCGCAACTCTGGGAGACGCTAGACCAACTCGGTCTGGTGCGTCTCACCGGCGCCGAAGCGGCAGGCGGTAGCGGCGCGGGCTGGCACGAAGCCGCCGAACTGCTCTCGGCTGCCGTCCGACATGGCGTGCGGATTCCGTTGGCGGAACACGACTTACTGGCCTGCTGGCTACTGGAGGCCACCGGGTTGGCCACGGATGCCGCGGTCCGGACCGTGTGCGTGCTCGACGGGACCGGCACGGCGAAGGCGGTGCCGTGGGCCGCGACTTCAGACCGGGTCGTCGTCGTCTGGCATGACGAAGAAGGTCTCCGCGTCGCCGACGTCGAGACTGGGTCGTTGCGGATAACACCGGGTGCCAACATGATCGGTGAGCCGCGCGATGTCGTGGCCGCAGACATCGGAAAGCTGCGCGGCGAACTCCTGGCCCCCGAGCTGGTGGCACAGCTCGGACTGCGGTCGGCATTGGTGCGCGCGATTCAAGTCTGTGCGGCCAACGATCGAGCCCTTGGCCTGTCGATCGACCACGCCGCTTCGCGCGTTCAGTTCGGTCGGCCCCTGGCGAAATTCCAGGCCGTGCAGAACCTGATTTCCGACATGGCGGGTGAAGCCGCACTCGCCCGCGCCGCCACCGAGGCCGCCCTCAACGCCGCAGTCGCCAGTGATTGGTCGGCAGCGGGCGTCGAGTTCCTGATCGCGGTGGCGCGCTCGTGCGCCGGGCACGCCGCATCCGTGGTGGTGCGCAACGCGCATCAGGTGCATGGGGCCATCGGGACGACGCGCGAGCACCGGTTGCACGAATTCACCCGGGCGGCGTTGACGTGGCGATCCGAGTTCGGTTCGGTGCGGCACTGGGATGACAACCTGACCGACGCGGCGCTGCGGGCCGGCGGGGCGGGGTTGTGGCCCCTGATCACCGGTTGACAATGTGTTCCACTCACCGGGCCGAGGTGTGTCCCGGCGCACAGTGCAGCGGTTGACTCACTGCCATGAGCGATGAGATCACGCTGGCCGAGCTTCAGGACTTCATCGGCGAGTTCTGGTACCACTACGACGAAGCGGACTACGACGAGATGGCCGCGGCGCACGCCGAGGACGTCAGGTATCTCACCCGCAGCGATTCGGGAGCCAGTCCCTTCGAGGAGCTGATGTCACCGGAGTTGCACGGCCGTAACGCGCTCATGGAGTGGATGAAGGAGCACCGCGAGCAGAGCCCCTACCCACTGCGCCACCACGCCACCAACATCCACCGGCTCGGCGCCGACGGTGACGTCACACGTGTGCGGTTCTACATCTTCGTCAACCAGATCGCGAACTTCGTGCCGTTCGCGGTGTCCAGCGGCGTCGTCGTTGCCGGTGTGCGCCGCGGCGCCAACGGGCTGGAGTTCGCCGACGTCGAGGTGGTTCTCGACACGACGAACTCGGTTCTGCTGTCGGAAGCGACCGCCGATTCCGCTGCAGGCTCCTAGGCCCGTGAGCGCTCGCGACACCTTCGGTGGCGGCGTCGCCGTCATCACCGGGGCCGGCGCGGGGATCGGCGCGGGGTTGGCGCGACACGCCGCGAGCCTCGGGATGTCAGTGGTACTTGTCGACGTCGACGCCGATGCTGTCGCCGCGCTCCGTGACGAGTTGGCCACCAAGGGCATCACCGCCGTCGACGTCGCCTGCGACGTGCGCGATGCCGAGACGATGGCGGCGCTCGCAGAGCGAACCTACCGCGACGTCGGACCGGTGCGGCTACTGGTCAACAACGCAGGCGTCGAGCAGTTCGGCTACTTGTGGGACACGCCGGTCGAGAACTGGCAGCGCGTGGTGGACATCAACATCACCGGTGTGTTCAACGGCATCAGGGCGTTTCTGCCGAGAATGATGGCCGGCGACGAGCAGGCATGGGTGTGGAACCTGTCGTCGATCGGTGGCGTTGCGGTGGTACCGCTGCAGGCGCCGTACATCATGAGCAAGCACGCGGTGCTCGCGTTGACCGAGTGCCTGAACCTCGAAGTCCAGACCGCAGGACATGATCACCACATCCACGTCCAAGCCGTGCTGCCGGGCGCCGTGAGGTCGAACATCTTCGAGTCGGCGGGCGGGGTCGACGAAACCGACGGCGCCGGCGCCGACGCCGTCGCCGCGGCGGAGTCACAGCGGTCGGCCATGCTCGACATCAAAGCCGGGGCCATGGACCCCATCGCCGCGGCCGAAGCCGTTTTCGATCAGGCCGCCGAGGGCCGGTTCTACCTGCTCACCCAGCCGGAATATGTCGGGGCAGCCATGGTGGAACGCGCCAATGTGCTTGCCGCACAACGCCCTCCGCTGCTGCGCACCGAACGACGATTCGACCCGGCTCGGCACTGACGATGACGGTTCCCCCACTGGATCCTGACGCGGCCGCTCGGGTCGCGTCGTTCGGCGTCGTTCCACCGATGCGCCAACGAGGACTGGCGGCCGTCCGCCAGGCGATCGAGTCGGCCCCGTTGCCCGAAGACATGCCCGCGATGGCTGCCATCGAGGAGTGCACCGCACCGGGACCGGCCGGACCGATCCCGCTGCGGATATATCGCCCGACCACGGCGAGTCCCGCACCGGTGCTGGTGTACTTCCACGGCGGCGGGATGGTGCTCGGCTCCAATCACTCGTTCGAACCGCTGGCTCGCGAGCTCGCCGCCGCCGCGCAGGCCACAGTCGTCGCTGTCGACTACCGATTGGCGCCGGAATCGCCTGCTCCCGCCCAGTTCGACGACGCCTACTCGGCCACCGAGTGGGTCGCCGACAACGCCGCGGAACGCAGTTTCGACGCCACTCGGCTGACCGTCGTCGGCGACAGCGCGGGTGGTTCGCTGGCCGCCGCGGTCGCGTTGGCCGCCCGTGACCACGACGGGCCACGGATCTTCTCCCAGGTACTGCTCTATCCCGGGCTGGATCGCGATATGGCCGCACCGTCGATCACGTCGATGCCCGACGCGCCCATGCTCACTCTCGACGACATCACCTTCATGCACGACCTGGCCGACGCAGGCCCGGGCGCCCCGCACGACGCGTACCGGGTGCCCGCGTACGCCGCCGATCTGTCCGGGCTGCCGCAGGCCATCGTGGTGACCGCCGAGTGCGATCCGATCCGCGACTGGGGCGAACGCTACGCGTCGCGGCTGCGGGAGGCATCCGTGCACGTCACGCTGACCCGCTATCCGGGCATGTACCACGGCTTTCTGATGCGGTCAGATGCCACCGCGCGCGGCAGGCTGGCCATCGCCGAAATCGGCGCTCTGCTGCGGGCCAAGTTCGACCATCCGATCCGGTTCGAGGTTCCCGATCACCGGACACCACGGCCCTGAAGAGGTGCGGGGCCACCCACAATCGAGCAAACCCAGAGAGTCGACAAGGAGTGTGGATCTGATGCTCACGGAGCAGCGGCGAATGGAGCTTTCCGACGTACTGCGGCCTGCCGCGCCGCCGAGAGAGATCGACAACGTGTACACCGAGGACCAGAAGGAGCGCCTGCTCGACGTCGTCCGTACACAGGGGCCGTGGAAGCTCATCATCGCGCAGCACTTCGCCTCCGCCGAGGAGTTGATGGCGACGATGAGCGGCATGTTCCCGGAGGGCTTCGAGCCGTCGCTCGACCTGTTCCTGACTCCGACGTTCCGCGGCTACCTCGCCAACTACGGCGCGGTGCTGTACCCGGAACTGCACGATGTGTTCTACAACGAGCAGTTCCTCAACCATGCCAAGAGCTACTGGGGCGCGCAGTACGCCAAGCCGGAGTTGATGCTGTTCAACATCAACGGGCCGTGCGCCAACCGTGACCCCGGTCATCTCGACTCGCCGAGCTTTCGTGGCGTCCGCCACGAGAACGCGCCGACGTGGCTGTGCAGCGTGATGGGCAAATCCGGCTTGTTCAACGATTACCTGATCAAGATGGCCCAGGTGATCACGTGGTTCTCACTCGACGAGGGCAGCGGTTTCACGTATTGGCCCGATGGGCCGCTGAAGGCGCCACGGCGGATCCTGCCGCCCATCAACAATCGCGGCGTCGTCGTCCAGAACGAGATGATGGTCCACCGCGGTGAGGCGAACGGTCCACTGGAACAACAGATTCCGGCGGGGCTGGCATTCGACACCGTCTTCACCGGCGACCCGGCCGATCGCGACCAGTGGCTGTTGAAGAACGGTGACGACGTCATCGCCCGTCACCACACCGATGAGCTGCGCTTCCTGGTGCACTGGTCTGCCGAGGTGTTCACCGACTTCGACGAGCTGAAGAAGAACATGGACGGCAGCGACGACCTGACCGCCGAGAAGGCCATCGACATGATGGTCGACGACCTGAGCCGCAAGGGCGTCAAGCTCGACATCCCCGCCGAACCGCTGCACGATCCGGCCTTCATCGGCGCTCTCAACGCCGGCTACGACATCGGCGGACCCACCACGTATCCCGAAGAAGCACCGCTGAGCGCGTTCCAGCTGACCTGAGCCTGCCGGCATGCGGATCGCGAACAACGTCTTCGTCGTCACCGGAGCGGCCAACGGGATGGGGCGACAGGTCGTGCTCGACCTTGTCCGCTGCGGGGCCCGGGTGGCCGCCGTCGACCTCGACGAACCCGGTCTCGCCGAGACCCGAACACTGTCCGCCACAACCGGTTCGGTGTCGACTCATCGGGTGGATGTCACCGACCGGTCAGCGGTCGCGGCACTGCCCGCGGCGGTGACCGGCGCGCACGGCCAAGTGGACGGCGTGGTCAACATCGCAGGCATAATCCATCGGTTCGCGCCGTTCACCGAGCTCTCGGAAAGCGAAACCGACCGGATCATGGCGGTGAACTTCGGCGGGACGGTCAACATGTGCCGCGCATTTCTGCCTGTCCTGCTCGAGCGTCCGGAGGCGAACCTGACGAACATGTCCAGTCTTTCGGCGCTGGTACCGTTCGCCAGCCAGACGTTCTACGGCGCCAGCAAGGGTGCGGTGAAGCAGTTCAGCGAGGGGCTGTACGCCGAGTTACGTGACACCAATGTGGCGGTGGTGACGCTGTTTCCGGGCAACGTCAGCACCAACCTGACCGGCAACTCCGGTGTCGAGATGATCGACGCCGGCGGTCGCAAGGTCCGCGCCGCCACACCGGAGGAGGCCGGCGAGAAGATCGTCGACGGCATCGCCAAGGACAGGTTCCGCGTGATCATCGGCTCGGACGCCCGCGCGCTCACCGCGCTGAGCCGGATCTCCGCCGCATGGACGACGAGTTTCGTTGCCAAGCAGATGAAGTCGGTGCTCGGACCGGCCCTCCACGTATCCTGAAGAAGCACCGCTGAGCCTTTTCCTATTGGCCTGACCCGAAAGAACCCGCCTCATGGAACGTTTCATCGATCGCCGGATCATCGTCACCGGCGCCGGTTCGGGAATCGGACAGGCCACCGTCGCCCGGTTACTGGACGAGGGCGGCACGGTGGTGGCCTACGACGTCTCCGAGAAAGGGTTGGCCGACACCGCCAAGGCTGCCGACGAGGCGGGCGCCGGTAAGCGGTTGACCACGGCGGTACTGGACATATCCGACGAGGCAGCCGTCGGGGATGCGGTGGCCGCCGCCGTCAGCGACCTGGGCGGTCTCGACGTCATCGTCAACGCCGCGGCGATTCAGCTCTGTGCGCACACCCACGAGCACAGCCTGCAGGACTGGAACGCCACGCTGGCGGTCAACCTGACGGGCACGTTCTTGATGACCCGCGCGGCGCTTCCTGCGCTGATAGATTCCGGCCGCGGCGTGGTCGTCAACTTCACCTCCACCGCAGCGTCTTTCGCGCATCCGTACATGGCGGCGTACGCCGCGAGCAAGGGTGGCGTGCTTGCCTTCACCCACGCACTGGCTCTGGAGTACTCCAAGCAGGGCTTGCGTGCGGTGAACATCCAGCCCGGCGGTGTGTCGACAGCACTGGCCAATACCACTCTCGACAAGATGCCCGAGAACTACGACCTCGGGCTGTGGGCCAAGCAGACGCCGTTGCTGCACGGCAAGACCAGCGAGATTCTCGGTGACCCGAGCTCGGTGGCTTCAGTGATCGCCATGGTCGCCTCCGACGACGGGGCCTTCATCACCGGTACCGAGATCCGCATCGACGGCGGCGCTCACGCGTGACCCGCCGTCACTTTCTAGACCAGGTTGTCGAGAGTGGCCGGTGACGCGTCGTCGACGATCGACAACTCACCGTGCCGCACCGCGTCGATTATCGATTCGGTGAGCGCCGCACACGCCAGGAACACTCCCCTACCGCTGTGCGCCGACAGCTTCGCGGCTTCTCGACGCTCGGCACAACGGGCCGCCGCGTCAGCGGTCCACTGCACGCTGGTCTGATTCCAGCTGCTCTTACGCGCCAGCACCCGAGCGCCGCAGGTGTGGCAGTCCACCGGAACCATCGGGGCGTCGTCGAGGCGGTTGTCCGCCCTGACGCGCGACGTCATCCCGGCTGCCCCGCCACATCGCGTGCGGACCGCGCCTGCAGGTTCGCCTCGACTTCCTTCATCCATGCCTCGTACGGCCGCGTCGTGTCGAGTTCGAACTCGAACCGGTCGACCATGTCGGGTTCGATCTCGGCGACGTCGGTGTAGAACTGCTCGTACCACCGCCGCAGCTGATACACCGGGCCGTCCTCTTCGACCAGCAGCGGGTTGTCGATGCGAGTCTTGTTCTTCCAGATCTGGACGTCTTGTTCGAAGCCCATCTTGACGAAGTCGCCCAACTCGATCGCAGTCTGCATCGCCAGGTCTGCGGGCAGTGCCTCGGATTTCTTCACGATGATGCCGTATTGCAGCACAAAGGAATTCGCATCGATCGGATAGTGGCAGTTGATCAGCACGGTGTGGTGGTCGACGTCGGTGTAGTGATAGGTCAGGTCGTCGATCATGAAGGACGGACCGAAGTAGGACGCCACCGACGTGGTGCCGAGCATCTGCGTCTCGCCGGGCTCGCCGATGTCCGGACGGCCGGCGCTGTTCATGTACTGGGTCGCGACATGACCTTCGAAGATGTTCTTGAAGTGCGTCGGCAGCGAGCCGTGAATGTAGAAGAAGTGAGCCATGTCGACGACGTTGTCGATGATCTCGCGGCAGTTGGTGTTGACCACGGTCGTGTACCAGTGCCAGTCGGTCCACTCGTCGCT
>JAEZKH010000367.1 GCA_023415515.1 Actinomycetes bacterium | reverse complement strand
CCGACATCGATACTGAGGCGAACCGCAAAACCGCTCGACAGTTTGCGGCTGACGTCGATGTCCGCTACGCCGACCTGACCGACGCCGTCGCCGTCGGCGAGCTCGTCGAGGCTGTGAGGCCCAGCGCGATCGTGCATCTCGCGGCGGTGATTCCGCCGGCATGCTACAAGAACGCCCGCGTCTCACGGGCGGTCAATGTCGGTGCGACGAAGTCGTTGGTGTCGGCCGCCGAGCAACTCCGCACCCGCCCCCGCTTTCTACTGGCTTCCAGCGTCGCCGTCTACGGTTCGCGCAACCCGCATCGTGGCAGTGACGTACTCACCGATTCGACACCCCTTCGTGCCGCTGACTGCTATGGCTCGCAAAAGATTGATGCTGAAGCCGCAGTGCGCAGTTCGTCATTGCCGTGGGTCATCCTCCGACTGGGTGCCATCGTCTCTACCGATCTGCGTGCGATGACCTTCGGCGCGGATCAGGTATTCATGGAAGGGGTGCTTCCCGCCGACGGGCGACTTAACACCGTTGATGTTCGCGACGTCGCATCCGCGTTTGCGGCAGCAACAACCGCGGATGTGGTGGGCCGCACGCTGCTGATCGGCGGTGACCACTCCCACCGCCAGATTCAGGACGAGCTTGGACCGGCCCTATTCGCGGCGGCTGGGCTCGCAGGCGTTTATCCCCGCGGACGGGTGGGGAACCCGAACGACGACGACGAATGGTTCGTGTGCGACTGGATGGACACGGAGCCTGCTCAGCAGGCGCTGTCGTTTCAGAGCCATTCTTGGCGTGACGTACTCGACGAAATGCGCGGCCGAGTCGGTCTTTGGCGCTATCCGCTGGAGGTGCTGGTGCCTGTTCTTCGGCCTGTGCTTCGACCGGTGCTTGCACGTTGGTCGCCGTACCACGGCGAGCCGGGCCAGTTCGCAACACCTTGGACCAGCATCCGCGCGCGATGGCCCGAGTCTGTGCCCGACAGCGATTCTGCATAGAGGCTCCGGCTGACCCATCCACCTTGGTGGGATGATGTCTGTGTGGCGTTCGAGAAGCAGCACGTCGGCCTCGAGCGCGTGGACCGAGACGTGCCCGTTCTCGGTTGCCGACGAAAACCGCTACTGCTCAACGGAATCGGGATCGGGAGCGGTCAACACATCGCAGGGCCGATGATCGCCGTCGCGCTCGACGGCGTCTTCGCCGCTACCGAATACTCGATTCCGTGATGATCATCCTCGGGAAGATGCGCCTACTCTCACGCCATCTCACCGAAACCCGTCCACTCGCAGGCTATTACTCAGCCATAACAGCTCACAACTACCGCGCAACCTGGGTGAGTTGAACGCTTCTTGCGGCAATATGTTTGCCAGCGAGATACGCGAACGTGATCGCGGGGGCGATCGTCGAGCCCGCACCCGGATAGGCATCGCCGAACGGGCATGCCATTGCGTTGCCGGCGGCGTACAGGCCTGCAATCGGGTCGCCGTTCCAATCGCGGACCTGGCCGTCCGGCGTAACGAGCGGCCCGCCCATCGTTCCGAGCAGTCCGTGATGCATCTCCAGCGCGTAGAACGGGCCCTCTGCCAACGGCTGTAGGAACTCGGGGCTGGCCCCCCCGGTCATGTAACCCTCGAACCACATCGTCGCCCGGCCGAAGTCCGGATCGGAACCCTTGGCGGCGTTCTCATTCCAGCGCGCAACCGTGCGTTCGAGTTCACTGCGGTCAACGCCGATGATCTCGGCGAGTTCACCGACGGTGTCCGCTCGCACCATCCAGTCAGGCGTGGGGTCGTCGGGCGTGAGGGTAGGCAGGATGGTCGCGGTACTCCTGACGCGGTGATCGAAGATCGCCCAGTGCCGTTGGTTCGGGTATGTGACCGTGCTCGGGTCGTAGGCGCTAACTGCCTTGGGAAAGTCGTGGTAGGAGACGGCTTCGTTGACGAACCGACGGCCTTGCTCGTTGACGACGATGACACCGGGGATGGTCCGTGCCGTTCCCATCTGAACAAGCGTGCGGCCCTCGTATTCCACCGTCGGATCCACCAGTGACGGCTGGCCCCAGAAGCTGGTCATGCTTGCCATCTGAGCGCCTGCCTGCATGGCCATGCGGTGGCCGTCCCCTTCGTTCGCGGGCGGGGTCAGGGGCTTGACGTCTTGACCGAGGAACCCTCGCGTCATCTTGCTGTTCCATTCGAACCCACCGCTTGCGAGCACGACGCCGTTGCGAGCTCCAATGCGTTCGCGCCTGCCGTCACTCTCGACCTCGACGCCAATGACGCGGTGCTGGTCGTCGAAGATCAAACTTCGGGCGGCCGTCCCGAGACGAAGCTCGATGCCCCGGTCGAGCACGCCGCGGAACAGCGCAGCAATAAGGCCAGGTCCGAGGACTCGAATGCCTGCGGCGTCTCGCTCGGCAGCGAGTTCGACAGGTACCGGCTTCCCGAGCAGAACCTTGCCACCCTCCGCCATCGTGAGCGACGCCAGGTGCGGGCTGGTGCGCAGCTTCGACGCCCATTCGCCCAGTTCAGCGGCGGCGTCAAAGGGCTTGGGTTCGAGCGATCGACCGCCCTGAGGGCGTCCGCCGGGAAGATCTGCGTAGTAGTCAGTACACACGGAGGCGATCATGAACTCAACCGGCGTGTGATCCTCGAGGTAGGCGAGCGCCTCACCTACGCGGTCGACGAAGACCTCGACGAGTGCGGGATCGGGCTCCTTACCGAGAGTGAGGCGTCTGATGTAGGTCAGCGCCTGCTCGCGTGAGTCCGGGTCGCCCGTCGCGTTCATGTGTCGGTTGAGAGGTGCCCACACGACGCCGCCCGAAACTGCTGTTGTACCGCCGAATAGATGAGCCTTTTCGAGCAGCAGCACCTCTGCGCCTTCGTCGTGGGCGACAGTTGCCGCGGTCAGTCCGGCCGCGCCGGATCCCATTACGACAACGTCCACCGCCTGATCGAACCCGTCCCCGTTCGCCGCGCTCGGAACCGACACAACGCATCCTTTCGTCGTCTCACCCGGTACCCAGGCGAGAAACGAGACCATGATCATCATTACATTGGATGTTTTCCTCATGCTGGCACTGCACGAAGCTTTGGTCAAGAAATCATGCGCGCCGTTCGGCGCTGGACTGGTGGGTTGGTGCTGATCCGTGCAATGCCGCTCGAATTAGCCCCGCCCTCCGTGGCTCCGGTTCGGCGCGGGATGAAGGAGTTTGTGGTGGCGCCGGCGAGGAGTAATTTCTCGAGGCGACTTCGGCGCGGTGAGCGGCAGTGGTATTGCGCGGCCTGCACCGCTGAGGCTGAGATGCCGCACAGCACTGGCACCATCATTGTCTGTGGAGTGAAAGCCGAGGGGGTCTGCCTAGCCTTGACCGGTAGATTATCCACTGTAATGATGATAATGAAATGAAGGAGCTGCGAATGAGTCTGATAAACGGTATCCAGCATGTGGGTCTTGAGGTCGACGACGTCGAGCGCACGCGCGAGTTCTACCGCCTTCTCGGGCTGGAGGAGATTCCTCGCCCGTTCCCGCCGGGTGTTGCAGACGGATTGTGGTGGCGAGCCTCGAACGGCCAGATGGTGCACATGCTGGTGCGCCCGGTTCCCGAGAAGGTTCCTTCGGTGCACTTTGCATTCGACGTCGCCAATCTCGAGGAAGTCGTCAAGGTTCTCGAGGCGAACGGCGAAACTTGTAGGCCAGGGTTTTATGCCAAAGGGGCCGGCTACGCGGCATTCGTCACTGATCCATCCGGAAACGTCATCGAACTCAATCAACCCGATGGCCTCTATGACGAGGAGCGCTTGAGGGAGGGCGAGGCATCATCACAGGCACCCTCGGAATAACTCCGGAGGACTGAGGTTGACGGCCCGCAGCGTCGTAGGACGCACGCGGCGGATGTGTACACGAGGGGTGTGACGGAGTGCCGAGACTAGCCGGCAAGATTGCAATAGTGACCGGCGGCGCTGCCGGTATTGGGGCCGCCATCGTCAAGCGGTTCGTCGCCGAGGGTGCGAGAGTGGCGATCGGTGATCTGCAAGGTGATGCAGGAGCCGCGTTGGCCACCGAGTTGGGTGATGCCTGCCTGTTCGTTCGCACTGATGTCGCCATCGCGGCTGACGTTGAGAATCTCGTGAACTCAACGGTTGAACATTTCGGTGGGCTGCACATCCTCGTGAACAACGCGGGCATGATGGGCGGCGAAGGTTCGATAATCGACTGCGCCGAAGAGAGGTTTGACCGCTTGCTGGCTGTCGACCTCAAGGGTCCGTGGCTCGGCATGAAATATGCACTGCCGCACTTGATCGCAAATGGTGGCGGCTCGATCATCACGACGTCGTCGCACGCGGCGGACATGGGGATCCTTTATCGAGGCGGATACGGCGCGGCGAAGAACGGCGTGCAGGCACTGACGCGGGTTTGTGCCGTCGAGTATGGCAAGCACTTCGTCCGCGCCAACTGCATCATCCCCGGTGCGATCTTGACGGCGATGGTCCTCGGGGGCGGACTAGAGCGGCAGCGTAGCAACAGTGCGGTCGAGGACATCGAAAAGGACCTCGCGACCCGGCACGTCCTGCCTAGGGCGGGGTACCCGGAAGACCTTGCCAATGCTGCACTCTGGCTTGCGAGTGACGAGTCATCATTCGTCACCGGGCAAGCCATTGCCGTCGACGGCGGGTGGTCTGCTGCCGCCCGCGTCCCCGTGGCCGAAATGGAAGGCGGACTCTGGAATTCGTCGGCCAATGTGGCCGTCGACGCATGAGCGCGAACGTCACGCATACCCGAGGTCTTGCGACGGATCATTGATGTGACCTCCCACAACGGATTACGCGGCAATCGGGCCTGGCCAACTTCGCGAAAGCCAAGGCCGGAATCGTCGGCGTGACCATCCGAATGGCCGAAGGCATTCTGGCCGACAATAGCCTATCGATCTGATCCCTCTACCCTCGAAAGTGCTATGTCTGAACTACTTTCGCGCCGCGATATCGACTTTCTGCTCTATGAATGGCTCGACATCGAGTCTTTGACGGACCGGGAACGCTTCGTCGAGCATTCTCGAGAGACCTTCGATGCTGTGCTCGACCTCAGTACCGACATCGCCACCCGCTACTTCGCCACACACAACAAAAAAAGCGACGCCCACGAACCGCGAATGCTTCCTCATGGCACGGTGGCTCTCATCGAAGACATCAAAATCGCACTCGATGCCTATACCGCCTCGGGTTTGATCGCCGGAGAGTTCGACGACGCCGTCGGTGGGATGCAGTTGCCTACCACGGTCGCCCGCGCATCGATGGCATTCTTTCAGGCCGCGAATGCCGGCACGGCAAACTACCCGTTCCTCACCATCGCCAACGCTCATCTCATCGTCGCGCACGGCACCGATGAGCAAGTCGAGCGATACGTCCAGCCCATGCTCGAGGGCCGGTACTTCGGCACGATGTGCCTGTCGGAACCACACGCGGGCTCATCACTGGCCGACATCACCACCCGCGCGGAACGTCAGCCCGACGGTACTTACCGCGTCACGGGCACCAAGATGTGGATCTCGGGCGGGGACCATGACCTCAGCGACAACATCGTTCACCTGGTCTTGGCCAAGACGCCCGGCGGCGGCGCCGGAGTCAAGTCGATTTCGCTGTTTATCGTGCCGAAGTATCTGACCGCGGACTCAGCCGACCCACAAACCGCCGTGCGCAACGATGTCGTGCTAAGCGGACTCAACCACAAGATGGGCAACCGCGGGACGACCAACGCCGTCCTGTCGTTCGGCGACGGAACCTACGCTCCCGGAGATCAACCCGGCGCGGTCGGGTATCTGGTCGGCGAGGAGAACCACGGACTGGCGTACATGTTCGACATGATGAACGAGGCCCGCATCGGTGTTGGCTTTCTTGCCACGGCTCTCGGCTACGTCGGTTACCTCAAGTCTCTCGAGTACGCACGCACCCGCACCCAGGGCCGTCCACCAGACCGCAATGGGCCCAACGTCGCGCCGGTAGCACTCATTGAACACGCCGACGTGCGACGCATGTTGCTGGCCCAAAAGTCCTACGTCGAGGGCGCCATGGCGCTCGGGTTGTACTGCGCCCGGCTGGTCGACGAGCAGGCCAGCTGTTCAGATTCCGAGCAGATCCGCGGGGCCGGGCTCCTGCTGGACGTGCTGACACCGATCGCCAAGAGCTGGCCGTCCCAATGGTGCCTGTTGGCCAACGACCTCGCCATCCAAGTACACGGCGGGTATGGCTACACCCGTGATTACGACGTAGAGCAGCACTACCGCGACAATCGGCTCAACCCGATCCACGAAGGGACCAACGGCATTCAGGGAATTGACCTACTCGGCCGCAAGGCGAGACAGCACGACGGCGCTGGATTGCGGGTGCTGACCGCGAGGATCGCCGCGACGGTCCAACGCGCGCAAGCAGGCAATGCGGATGCGCAGCGTTGGGCCGCACAACTGAAAAACGTGTGGAATAACGTGTTGGAGGTGACGACACGGCTGGTGAGCCTCAATGACCGCCGGCTGGCGTTGGCCAACTCCAGCATTTACCTCGACGCAGTCGGTCACACCGTGATCGCGTGGATGTGGCTCGATCAGCTCAACGCAACGGGCGCACGTCGCGGGAGTTTCTATGACGGCAAGCGCGTCGCCACACGCTATTTCTTCACCTACGAACTTCCCAAGGTTTCGTCCCAACTCGATCTGCTCGCCAGCTTGGACGCGACGACCCTGGACATGCAGCCGGACTGGTTCTGAGGCGCTGGCACCGGTCGACCGATGGATGCTTGACGGCTCCATTCCGTCGAACAGCGTGCCGATCACGTTAGGGCGCGGGGAGATCGTCGTCGATGGTCCCCGCCACCGTGGCCATCAACCATTCGGGACTGCCCCGAGTTCAGTTGACTCGCGGGGTTTGAATTTCAGGCCGCGGTTGCGGCAGGTGTGTGGAGTAGTTCGAACTCTATCGGGGTGAGCCTGCCGAGTGCGCGTTGCCGGCGACGTCGGTGGCAAGTCCGCTCGATCCAAGCCACGATCGCCAGGCGTAGTTCGGCTCGGGTGGACCAGCGGTCAAGTAGTTGCAGTGTTGCACGCAAACGAATTTCAGCAGTCTCTTTCCCATCGAACGCGAGCTTGATCAACTGACACGCAACGGGATCGGCGCTTTCAGCGAGCCGCTGTCTCGCCGCTTCGATTGAGTGGCGTGCCTTTCCGCGATGGGAGCCGCAGACGCGGAGGCGATACTCCTGGCGTTGCCGGTGGATTGGCTGGGACATCACGATCCGCACGTCGCCCGGCTCGAATTGGCAGCAATTGGTCCTCACGACGACGGTTTGGCAGTACGCTGCAGCACGTGTCTCCAGTCGAAAACGTAGCACCCCTGCGGATCGCGCAGTGGACGACGGGTAACGTCGCCCGTGAGACCGTCAAGGCCGTACTCTCCCGACCCGATCTCGAACTCGTCGGCGCCTTCGCGCACTCGCCAGAGAAGGTCGGCGTCGACGTTGGCACGCTATGTGGCCTCGACGAGCTACTCGGCGTCGCAGCGACGGGCGACGTCGACGAACTGCTTTGCGGTCGACTCGATTGCGTCATCTTCACGCCGTTGCACTTCGACGTCGCTGCCGTCACACAGATCCTGCGCGCAGGCGTCAACATCGTGACCAGTGCCGAGTTCCTCACGGGCGTGACGTTGCCCGAGGCCGACCGGACCGCCGTTTCCGACGCTGCCCGCGACGGCGGCGCGACGATCTTCGGCAGCGGAATCAACCCGGGATTCATGCACATGCTCACCGCAATCGCCAGTGGGATGTCCACGCGCGTGACGCGAGCGGCCGTGATTGAATCGGTCGACGTCGCGCAGTTCCTCGGTGACGCAAACTTCCAATCCGTCGGATGGGGCAGGCCGAAGGGCGACCCTGGGCATGCCGACGACGTTCGCAAGGGCACCGCAGTCTTCGTCGAAGCGGTCGACGCCTTCGCCCGCCTCATGCGGATCGAGCTCGACGACATCACTTGCTCGGTCGACTTTGCCTACGCAACAGAGGATTTCGTCGCGGACGGGGTGGCCATCGCGGCCGGCCACGTCGCAGGCATGGACGTCAGGTGGCACGGTGTGGTCGACGGAATCGAGGTGGTCGCCCTGAACCAGCTGTGGACGGCGACGTCGAAGCTGGATCCGCCGTGGACGGCCGACGAGGGATATCGACTGGAGGTGATCGGTGATCCAAGCGTCCACGTCAAGGTCGACTTTATGCCGACTCCCGAAGACCTCGCGAACCTCACGCCCGGCGTAATGCGCAGTATCGGGC
>JAEZKH010000330.1 GCA_023415515.1 Actinomycetes bacterium | reverse complement strand
GCAACGTCAAGCCGCTCTGGTCGCGCTACGGCACCCGCCTCGGCGTCATGCTGGGCGGCGTCGCGATGTGGGCCGAACAGTTCGGAATCCGCCTGTTCGGCACGCTGTCGCACGGCAAGCCGGACTACGCCGCCACCAAGCCCGCCAAGGACTGCCAGCTCATCGCCTATCCTAAGCCGGACGCCGTGGTCTCCTTCGACCGGCTGTCCTCGGTGTTCCTGTCCAACACCAATCACGAGGAGCACCAGCCGGTGCATCTCCGGGTGAAGGACATGGCGCTGCAGAAATCATCCGAGCACGACGTCTTCGCCGGCCTGTCTCAGCGCTACTGCCCCGCGGGCGTCTATGAATGGCTGGAGGAGGGGTCTGAGCCCAGGTACCAGATCAACGCCCAGAACTGCGTCCACTGCAAGACGTGCGACATCAAGCACCCGAACCAGAATATCCTCTGGGTGGCTCCGGAGCGCGGCGGCGGGCCGAATTACTCGGGGATGTGAGGACAATCTACCGCTGTTTGAACTGTTGAACATACCTGAACAGGCCTCCGCTTCTCTCGAGGTGGCTCGTCCAAGTAAGAGGTATGCCAACGCCCTTGAGTCTACTGTCGAAGTTGTTTATGTATGCCATCAAGCGCCGCCGCATATCCACAGAATAGAGAAATCTTGGTCGAGATGATTGTTGGAAAAAGCTATTCCTCCAGCTGATATCCTCTGCAATAGAGTCGGTTAGATACATGTAGGTTAGCCATAGAATCGAAAAAAGTTCCGCATCCTTCGGACTCGGAGCCTCTCCAGAAACATTGATCCGGATAGGTTCAATGTCTGCGTTCCTATAGACACTGGACATATCTGTTTGAGTAAGTACAAATGGAGTGCGTTCGTAAAAGGATTGACCGAAGGCCTTGAAAAGGACGAGCCCGCAAACCTCGGTAAACAGCATAGATGCAGAAGTTCGGATCAGTCCGGCGAGGTATTTCGCATCGTCATTTAGTCTGATATCTTGGTCTTCCTTTCGCTGGCCGACTAGGTTGAGTCTTGCGATCGACGCTTCCCGATGTCTGCGCCCGCTGGGCGTCAAGGCTTGAGAGACGTAGTTGCAGAGATAGGACAATAGAAGCGCTTCAGCCAGCGGTGCCTCTGGCGAAAGATCTGCGTCCTTCTGCCCTTCTGCAAAGCTAAAATCGTACTCAGAGCCGTGCTTCGTAGGCCTAGTAGTGAACGCATGGTTGTAAAATTTGTCGTCAATAAACAAATCTCTTTTACGTTGCACAGCGTCATTTGCGTAGCCCGTAAACGCGAGCCAGGATTGAGCAACGTCCTGATTATCTAATCTCTTGACGGCTGGCCGGCCGCCTTGCCCGGTGTGCACGTGAAATGAGCGCCGAGTGAAATTTCTCAACGTTGGCCAGGAGCTTTCGTCCGACGTGAAAGCTTCCCACGCGTAATCCTTTCGCTCGTAGAACCAACCGAGTTCCGCAAATCTCCGTTCCAAAATTATTTGTTCAGGATCGTTTGATCTAAGATTTCGCGGCTCCATTGGATTTTGATTATTGGTTGCCTTTACAAGAACAGGAACGTTAACCTTAGACTTGCTATAGAGTCGCACCAATATGTTACAATGGTCGTCAAAGTAAGTTCTAATGTCATCAGGCAAGGACTCGTGCTTGCTCGCGAGTGTCGTTACGGTTTGGAGGCCGTTCACAATCCCTGGCCTGTTCAGGGAGATGTATCTGTCGCGTTCTGAGAAGGAGGAATAAACAAGGGTGACGCCATTGTTAAGATCTTTAAATTGTTCGATCCCCTTAGTAGTCTCAATTTGCTTTGCAATCTCGCGGTTTACGCGCGAGGTTGTAATTTGACACCTTACATTCGGCTCAAATAGCTGGTACCCGAAATCATTGAAAGCATGAATTAAATCGATGGCCTTAGTATAGAAGATCATAGATGATTTATCACTAATCTTAGGGCCATCTACTCTTAGTTTTATGGTCTCTTTCTTATTGCCGGAGATGTCTCGCCACTGAGTGTTTGTTTCCTTCCAGCGCCGTGCGAGGAGGTCATTGACTGTGACGAGGTCCAAATCAATCGTTGTGTCGACCCCCATCACTGAGGTGGAGCAAGCGTTGTCGCGTAACCGTTCAAATTCCTCGCGAGCCTGTTTCGTTAGACCGGAGAAGAAAAGGACGAGCTTTTCAGGGTAATGAGCGGGCCATTTGCCGCGGCTGTCGTGGCGCCTTCATCCGATAGCGCCCCTACCTCTTTGTAGGCTCGCAGATACGATCTTAAGTGGCCCATAAGCCGCTTTATAGAAGGGTTTGCGTTTTCGACAGCTTGACGGCCGGCAATAAGGTTTAAGATGCGCGAGACATCCGCCAAGGCGTCTACATTCGCCGGCTTTAATACCTCGTCTCTATCGATCGAATCGCGTCCCTTGAACTGGTAAACAACGATAGAGTCTGGGTTTATCCTGTATGCGTCGAGGCCTCGATCTGCGCTTCCGTCGGTGAAGCGTTCGATGCCGTCGCTGTCTTCGCCCAACCACCGAAGTGCCGAGCGAGAAAAGGCCATCGGGAGCGAGATGCTCTCTGCATCAGACAGCCGCGATAACTCGTCCAGTAGGGATTGAAGCAGATTGTCCCGATGTGTTCCGGGAAAGGGATTAGTGGGTTCGTCCGACGTCGGCATTGGGGACCATCACCTTCTGTCGTTCATTGTGGAACAGATTATGCGCTGGCCGCTCATTAGCGCCACGATAATCGTCTGGGGCTCGACGCGCTTCGGTCGCGTAGAGCGCGGCTCTTTAGCAATTCACGCGACACAAAAAGGGTGCCGGTAGGTATAAAATCCTTGACATCTCGCCTCCCTCATGCTCTCCTCCAAAGGTCCTTCTCCGACAGGGAGGCGTGTCCGGACCGGCCGGCCATGCGGGGGAGGAGCGGCGCCTGCGCCTGCGAGCACCGGAGTTCGCGGTCCCGGGACGTCGGCTGCGGGCCCAGCGGGGAGCTTGCTTCCCAACGGGATTACAGGCCGCCCGCCCCGCACTAGGACGGGGCCGCGCCGTCGAGCGCCTTAAGGCGCGGGATGGGTTTTG
>JAEZKH010000269.1 GCA_023415515.1 Actinomycetes bacterium | reverse complement strand
GGGTTCGGTCTTCGAGAACGGCACGTTCAGTTCGGCCCGAACGATCACCCGGTGACCCGCGACGCCTTCGGCCAGCAGGTCCTCGAGGCTCCCGCTCACAGGGAGGCGCCCACGAACGTGACCAGGTCCACGAGGCGGTTCGAGTAGCCCCACTCGTTGTCGTACCAGCCGACGACCTTCACCTGGTTGCCGGTGACCTTGGTCAGGCCCGCGTCGAAGATGCACGACGCCGGGTCGGTCACGATGTCGGAGGAGACGATCTCGTCCTCGGTGTAGGTCAGGATGCCCTTGAGGGCGCCCTCGGCCGCCGCCTTCATCGCCCCGTTGACCTCGTCCACCGTGGTCTCGCGGCTGGTCACGATCGTGAGGTCGGTGGCCGAGCCGGTCGGGATCGGGACCCGCAGCGCGTAGCCGTCGAGCTTGCCCTTGAGCTGCGGCAGCACCAGGCCGATCGCCTTCGCGGCGCCGGTCGAGGTCGGCACGATGTTCAGCGCGGCGGCGCGGGCGCGGCGCAGATCCTTGTGCGGGCCGTCCTGCAGGTTCTGGTCCTGGGTATAGGCGTGGATCGTGGTCATCAGACCCTTGACGATGCCGAACTCGTCGTTGATCACCTTGGCCAGCGGGCCGAGGCAGTTCGTGGTGCACGACGCGTTGGAGATGATGTTCTGGCTGCCGTCGTACTTGTCGTCGTTGACACCCAGCACGATGGTGATGTCCTCGTCGGTGGCAGGCGCTGAGATGACGACCTTCTTGGCGCCCGCGTCCAGGTGGCCCTTTGCCTTGGCCGCGTTGGTGAAGATGCCCGTGGACTCCACGACGACGTCGACGCCGAGGTCACCCCACGGCAGCGCCGACGGTCCTTCCTTGACCTCGAGCGCCTTGATCTTGGTGCTGCCGACGACGATGGTGTCCTCGCCCTCGAGGCTGATCTCCTCGGGGAAGCGGCCCAGAATCGAGTCGAACTTCAGCAGGTGCGCCAGGCTGGCGTTGTCGGTGAGGTCGTTGACCGCGATGACCTCGATGTCACTGCTCTTGCCCTCGGCCTTCTGCGCCGCGAGGGCCCGGAAGAAATTGCGCCCGATGCGGCCGAAGCCGTTAACGCCTACCCGGATGGTCACGTGAATCTCCCTTTTTCTGCCTTGTTTCTTCCAACCAGCCTAGTGGTGTGAGTGCCGTCACGTGCAGGCCGGTCAGAGCACGCCCAGCGCCTGGTCGGTGTAGGGATTGCCCAGCCATTTGCGGCGGATTCGCTGGAGTGTGCCGTCCTCCTCCAACTCGGCCTGCGCGACGGTGATCCGCGCGAGTAGTTCCTGGTCGCCGAGGCGAACCGCGACGGCGATGTCCTCGGTGGTCAGCCCCTTCTGCACCACCTCGACGTCGGGGACGGCCTTGACGAGTTCGGTGAGCACGGGCGCGAGTTTGATGAACGCATCGCATCCGCCGGTGTGCAGGTCGTCCAGCGCGGTGCGGATGCTGCCGTAGTCGTACACCCTGACCGCGGCCGCCTTGCCGTCGGAGACGAGTTGCCGGGCGACGGGCAGGCTCGTGTTGCCCTGCTGGACCCCGATGGTGAGGCCCTCGAGGTCGTCGACCGAGTGCACATCCGGCAGCCGTCGGGTGTCGACGGCGAGCGACTGCCCGGAGATCAGGTACGGCGGGGCGAAGGCGGCCTTCGCCTCCCGGTCGGCAGTGACAGTGGTACCCGCGGCCACGCAGTCGAACAGGCCGTCGTTCATCGCGTCGAAGATGCCGTTGAAATCGGCGCCCTCGTACGGAACGAAATCGACGCTTCGGCCCAGCCTGTCCGCGATGGCGGCCATCAGGTCGATGTCGAGGCCGCCGCCGTCGGGCATCCCGTTGAACGGCGGATCGGGATAGGCCGCACCGACCCTCAATGTCGCCATGGGTTCACGGTAGTGCGTCGAGTCCGGCGCGGGCGCGATCGATCTGGTCATAGGCGTAGGCCACTGCCGAAGCCATCGTCATCGCCGCGCCCGTCCGGGCTCGCGACTCGTAGGCCTGATCCCCGAGTACCGCCCGGAGCTCGCCGACGGTGGCCCTGAACTCGGGCACCGCCGGCGCCGCCGTCGGCAGCACACCGGCGAAACCGGCGAGCGTTGCCGCCTGCTCCGCCTCACCCCGGCGCCCGAGAAACGTCGCAAGCAGGCCGAACGAGGCACGCAGTTGGGTGATGTTGCCCGAGTCGTAGAAGTTGCCGACGGCCGACGACATGTGGTCGAGCAGGGCCCGCCTGAGGGCGTCCAGTGCCAGCAGAGGTTCATGCGCACTGCATGCCATCCCGTAACACAGCAATGCGTAGGACGCGATGAAGGGGTTGTCACTGGCCTCGGCGAGCGCCGGCAGGCCGGACGCGATGGAAAGCGCGTCGTCGGTGCGGCCACTCCATGTGAGCGCGACCGACAGGAACGCATCGGCAAGGCCGAGTCGGTCGTCGTCGCGCTCGCGCCGCTCGTGAAAGAACGCGACGTAGCGATCAGAGATCGGCATGGCCGAATACACCGCACCGAGCCAGTAATGTTTAGCGGCACAGTGCACTTGACGCGGGTCTGCATCCAACGCGACCTGACCGATACGGCTGTATTCGAGCGCTTCGTCGACGCGCCCGGACAGGAAACACAACGACGCGATCCCACACAACGACGCAAGCCGCGGATGGCCGACGTCACGGGCCGGCGCGACGAGCTCCTCGGCCCACATCACCGGCTCGTAATTCTCCACCAGCCCACCCAGCCAGCCACCGGTGGTCGCCATCACCGCAGCCGTGTCGAGATCGCGCGGGCCGTCCCACCGTTCGATGATCGGGTCGCAAAGACCGGCGAAGTATCGCGCGTGGGCGGTTCTCGCCTCGGCGGCGGCGCCGCTGTCGGCAAGTCGTTCCTCGGCGTACTGCCGAATCGTCTCCAGCATGCCGTACCGGGTACGACCCGAGGACCGGTCGGCGGTGACCAACGACTTGCGCACCAGCGCATCGAGCAGGTCGATGGTGGCGAAGATGTCGTCTGAACCCGCTATGGCGCAGGCGCTTTCGATGTCGAACCCACCCGCGAACACCGAACAGCGCGCCAAGAGCTTTCTCTCCTCCTCGTCGAGAAGGTCGTACGACCATTGCACGGCGTGCCGCAACGTCTGATGACGCTCGAGGCCGCGGCGCGCGCCAACCAGCAGCCGGAAGCGATCGTCGAGGTGGTCGCGGACTTCGGTCGCGGTCATGGCTGCCATCCGCGACGCGGCAAGTTCGACGGCCAACGGAATCCCGTCCAGCCGAGCGCAGATCTCGCCGATCACGTCGGTCTCGGCCTCGGAAAATCCCTGTGTGACGCTGCGCGCGCGTGCGACGAACAGGTCGGTCGCCTCCTCGAGGTTCAGCGAACGTACCCGCCATACCTGCTCATCGGCGACTCCGAGCGTCTCTCGGCTGGTGGCAAGGACTTTGACGGTCTCCGTATGCCGGAGCATCATCTCGATGAGCTCCGCTGCGGCGTCGAGCACGTGTTCGCAGTTGTCGAACACCAGCAGCCGGACCCGTCCGTCGAGCGCGGCGGCAACCGACTCCGCCTGGGTCTTGCCCGGCTGCCGCGTGATGCCGAGCACTGCCGCGACGGCGTCGGTGACCGCTACCGGATCGGCTACGGCGGCCAATTCGAAAAGCCAAACGCCGTCCGGGAATTCGTCGCGAATCCGTCGTGCGGTTTCCATCGCCAGCCGGGTTTTGCCGACGCCGCCGACGCCGGTCAAGGTGACGAGGCGATGTGCGCGCACCGCAGCTTCGACTTCGGCGACATCCGACCCGCGTCCGATCATCGGAGTACCCGCAGGTTGCAGGTTGCCGGGGTTGGTGTCGAGGGCCCGCAACGGCGGGAAGCCCTCGCCCAACCCGGCCGCGCGCACCTGAAACAGCGTCACCGGGTTGGGCACGTCGCGCAGTCGCCGCGGACCGAGGTCGACGAGGTCGAGACCGCTGATCAACGCCGCCGTCGAGTCGGCGATCAGGATCTGACCACCGTGCCCGGCCGCCATCACCCGCGCGGCCCGGTTCAGAACCGCGCCGAAGTAGTCCCCGTCCTGGTGCGCGGACTCGCCGGTGGCGATCCCCATCCGCACCGGCAGATCCAGTCCGCGCTGTGCTTCGACGGCCGCCTCCACGGCGCCTCTGGGCGAGGCGAACGCGGCGACAACGCCGTCACCTGTGTGCTTGAACAGAAAGCCGTCGTGCGCCTCGATGGCGGTTCGCAGCACGTGATCGTGTACGGCCAACGCGTCACGCATCGCGTCCGCGTCGGATTCCCATCGCCGGGTCGAGCCCTCGATATCGGTGAACAGGAACGTCACGACCCCGGTTGGCGCCGGCACGCTCGCAGGATCCCACACTTCCGCGCCTGCGGAGCGAGATCAGGCGTCGTCGAGCAGATCCGGGGTGACGGCGGATTCGGTGTCGGGAATGCCCTCCTGCTTGGCCTTCCGGTCCGCCATCGACAGCAGGCGCCGAATACGGCCTGCAACAGCGTCTTTCGTCATCACGGGATCGGCAAGGCGACCGAGTTCCTCCAGCGATGCCTGCCGGTGCTCGACGCGCAACTTGCCTGCGGCGGCCAGATGGTCGGGTACCGAATCGCCGAGGATCTCCAGGGCCCGCTCGACCCTCGCGGCGGCCGCCACGGCCGCCCTGGCGGACCTTCGCAGGTTGGCGTCGTCGAAGTTGGCGAGGCGGTTGGCCGTCGCGCGCACCTCGCGCCGCATCCGCCGCTCCTCCCACGTCAAACGGGTGTCCTGGGCTCCCATGCGCGTCAGCAACGCGCCGATCGCCTCCCCGTCACGCACGACGACCCGGTCGGCGCCGCGCACCTCGCGCGCCTTCGCGCTGACGCCGAGCCGCCGGGCGGCGCCCACCAG
>JAEZKH010000230.1 GCA_023415515.1 Actinomycetes bacterium | reverse complement strand
GGGTTCGTCGCCGACGTCGGCGCGGCTTTCGCGCGGTTGATGCGCGGCGAGGGCGCGCGCACGGTGGTGGTCGGACACGACATGCGCGCCAGTTCGCCGTCGCTGGCGTCGGCCTTCGCCGACGGAGTCACCTCCCAGGGACTCGACGTCGTGCGGATCGGGTTGGCCTCGACCGATCAGCTGTACTTCGCATCGGGCCTGCTGGACTGCCCGGGGGCGATGTTCACCGCCAGCCACAACCCGTCGGCCTACAACGGCATCAAACTGTGCCGGGCCGGTGCCAAGCCCGTCGGCAAGGACACCGGGTTGGCGACGGTCAGCGACGAAGTGATCGCGGGCGTCCCCGACTACGACGGTCCGACGGGAACGACCACCGACCGCGACGTGCTGACCGAATACGGCGAGTTCCTGCGTTCGCTGGTCGATGTGGCGGACTGGCGTCCGCTGCGGGTGGCCGTCGACGCCGGTAACGGGATGGCCGGCCATACGACGCCCGCGGTGTTGGACCCCATCCCCGCCATCGAAGTGCTGCCGCTGTACTTCGAACTCGACGGCACTTTTCCCAACCACGAGGCCAACCCCCTGGATCCGGAGAACCTCGTCGATCTGCAGAAGTACGTGATCGCCACCGGCGCCGACATCGGGCTGGCCTTCGACGGTGACGCCGACCGGTGTTTCGTGGTCGATGAATCAGGGCATCCCGTATCGCCGTCAGCGGTGACCGCCCTGGTCGCCGCGCGCGAGTTGAACAGGGAGATCGGCGCAACGGTGATCCACAATCTGATCACCTCACGGGCGGTGCCCGAACTGGTGGTCGAACGCGGTGGCACACCGGTGCGCTCCCGCGTCGGTCACTCCTACATCAAGGCGATGATGGCCGAAACCGGCGCGATCTTCGGCGGTGAGCACTCGGCGCATTACTACTTCCGTGACTTCTGGGGCGCGGACTCGGGAATGCTCGCCGCGCTTCATGTGCTCGCCGCACTCGGCGAGCAGCGCAGGCCACTGTCGGATCTGATGGCCGACTACCAACGCTACGAGGCGTCCGGGGAGATCAACTACACCGTCGAGGACGCGCAGGCATGCGTGGACGCGGTGCTGAGGTCGCTGGGCGACCGCATCAAGTCCATCGACCACCTCGACGGCGTCACCGTCGATCTGGGCGACGGCACCTGGTTCAATCTGCGCACCTCCAACACCGAGCCGTTGCTCAGGCTCAACGTCGAGGCCCGCACCGTCGAGGACGTCGACGCCGTCGTCGGTCTCGTCGGCGACGTCATCGCTTCGCACTCCGAAAAATCGACATGATCACCCCGGCCGCGATCGACTTCGACGACTCCGATGGTCTGCTGGCCGCCGACCGTGGCGGACTGCTTCGCGGAGCGTCGATGGCAGGTGCCCAGGTCCGCGCCACCGCCGCCGCGTTGGACGAGGGCGCGCTGGAGTCCGTTGCCGGCGATTCGCCGCGCACATTCATCTGGGTCGCGGGTCGCGGGAACGCCGAAACAGCGGGCACGATTCTCGCTGCGGCCGTTGGCGGTTCGGCTGCCTCACCGATGGTCGTCTCTGCCGACGCGCCACCCTGGATCGGCGCGCTCGACGTGCTCGTCGTCGCGGGCGACGATCCCGGTGATCCTGCGCTCGTCGCCGCCGCGGCGACCGCGGTGCGGCGCGGCGCGAGGGTGGTGGTCGTCGCCCCGTTCGAGGGACCGTTGCGGGACGCGACCGCGGGGCGCGCCGCCGTGCTGGAGCCACGGCTGTGGGTGCCCGACGAGTTCAGCCTGTCCAGATATCTCGCCGCCGGCTTGGCGGTTCAGCACGTCATCGATCAGGAACCGCACACCGACCTCGCCTCGCTTGCCGACGAACTCGACGCCGAAGCGCTCCGCAACAGCGCGGCCCGCGAGCTGTTCACGAATCCGGCCAAGACGCTTGCCGACCGGATGTCCGGGCGCGCGGTCGTGCTCGCAGGAGACAATGCGGCGACGCTGGCGCTGGCGCGCCACGCCGGCGCGGCCATGCTGCGCATCGGCCATCAGGCGGTGGCATCGGTCGGGCTCGCCGACGCCATCGTGGCACTGCGCACCGGTTTCGGCGCGCCCTCCGACGCCGATCGTGAGGCTGCGCTCTTCCATGACGACGACATCGACGGGCCGTTGCCAGAGCGGACGCGAACGATCGCGTTGACGTTGGCCGCCGAACGAGCGGTGGTGACAGCACGAGTTGCCGGGCTCGACGATGTCGACGTCATCGGCGCCGAGGACGTGCCGGACGCCGGCGAGTCACCGGTACAGTCGGGGCGTCCGGAACAACAACTGGCGATGCTGGCTGTCCGGCTCGAAATGGCGGCGACCTACCTGCGACTGGTTCGGGGATAACCGGGTGAACCTTCTACGAGGAGCGCTGCGGACCTATGCTTGGGGTTCGCGCACAGCCATTGCCGAATTCACCGGAAGGCCAAGTCCCACAGCGCATCCCGAAGCAGAGCTGTGGTTCGGTGCGCATCCGGGCGACCCGGCTTGGTTGGCGACCGATCACGGCGAGGAGTCGTTGCTGGACGCTGTTCGCGACGACCCGGAGGGCCAACTCGGTGTCGCGGTGCGCGATCGGTTCGGTGACGCGCTGCCCTTCCTGATGAAGGTGCTGGCCGCAGAGGAACCGCTGTCGTTGCAGGCGCACCCGAGTGCCGAGCAGGCCGAGGAGGGCTTCGCGCGCGAGGAGCGAGTCGGTATTCCGGTGTCCTCGCCGATCCGTAACTACCGCGACCGCAGCCACAAGCCGGAACTGCTCGTCGCCTTGGACAGATTCGAAGCGCTGGCAGGCTTCCGACCCGCGTCCCAATCGGTGGAGCTGCTGAAAGCTCTTGAGGTGTCCGATCTCGATCCGTACATCAACCTGCTGGCGGGCCAGCCCGACGCCGGCGGTCTGCGCGCGCTGTTCACCACATGGATCACCGCACCGCAACCCGACCTCGACGTGCTCGTTCCCGCCGTGATCGACGGCGCGATCAACTATGTGCGTACGGGGAACAAGCAGTTCGCGGCCGAGGCGAAGACGGTGCTGGAACTGGGCGAGCGCTATCCCGGTGACGCGGGAGTCCTTGCGTCGCTGCTGCTGAATCGCTTCACACTCGACCCGGGCGAGGGGATCTACCTTCCCGCGGGGAACCTGCACGCCTATCTCCACGGTGTCGGCATCGAAGTGATGGCCAACTCCGACAACGTTCTTCGCGGTGGCCTGACCCCCAAGCACGTCGACGTGCCAGAGCTGCTGCGGGTACTCGACTTCACCCCCGCCAGCGAGGAGGCGTTGCGCCCGGCCACGTGGTCGGACGGGATGGAAACGGTGTACCAGACACCAGCGCCGGAGTTCTCGGTGTCGGTGCTCGGCATCGACGGAGACCATCTCGGCCACGAGATCGACGCGCCGTCCCGCCACGAGGGGCCCCAGATCCTCTTGTGCACAGAGGGGTCTATCGCCGTGCACGCGAAGTCGAGCGTTGTGACTTTGGAGCGGGGCGGGGCGGCATGGGTGTCGGCCGACGACGGCCCCATTCGGCTGGTCGCCCAGCGTCCGACGAAGCTTTTCCGCGCGACCGTGGGAATCTGAATTGTCCGCCGAGGGCAGCACGAGAGCCATCCTCGCGGCCCTGCTCGCGAACGCGGGCATCGCGGTCGCGAAGTTCGTCGGGTTCCTGATCACCGGTAGTTCGTCGATGCTGGCGGAGTCCGTACATTCTGTGGCCGACACCAGCAATCAGGGTCTGCTTCTGCTCGGGCAGCGCGAGTCCCGCAGGCAGGCCGATCCGCTGCACCAGTTCGGATACGGCCGCAGCCGTTTCTTCTACGCGTTCGTGGTCGCGCTGGTGCTGTTCTCGCTCGGTTCGGTGTTCGCGCTCTACGAGGGCTATCACAAAATCACGCATCCGGAGGAGCTGACTTCGCCGATCGTGGCGATCGTGATTCTCGTCGTCGCAATATGCTTGGAGGGCTACAGTTTTCGTACGGCGGTGAAGGAGTCGCAGCCGTTGAAGGGGTCGGGTGGGTGGTGGCGCTTCATTCGGACGTCGCGCAATCCGGAGTTGCCGGTGGTGCTGCTGGAGGACTCGGGTGCTCTCGTCGGCCTCGCGTTCGCATTGGTCGGCGTCGGGCTCACCGTGCTCACCGGCGACCCGGTGTGGGACGGCGTCGGGACGATAGGCATCGGTGTCCTGCTGGGGGTGATCGCGGTGGTTCTGATGGTCGAGATGCACAGCCTGCTCATCGGTGAGGGCGCCACGCGGGACGAGGAACGGGCAATTCGGTCTGCGCTCGAGAAGACCGACCACATCGACAGGGTGATTCACCTTCGCACCCAGTACCTCGGCCCGGAGGAGATGCTCGTGGGCGCCAAGATCGCCCTTCCGCCTGCGACCGCACTGGCCACCGTGGCCGCCACGATCGATGCGGCAGAGGCGGCGATCCGCGCGGCGGTACCCGCCGCGGAAGTCATTTACCTGGAACCAGATCTCGACCGGACGCCGAGGTCCTAGCCGAGCGCTTCTGCGCGAGGAAGAGCCCCATGTTGTGTTTGATCGTCCGGCCAACCAATCTCGCCGACGGCACCATGTAGAGGCTGTCGAGAAGGCTGAATCGGCGTAGAAACCATTCGGCGAGAACGGGATCCGTCTCAGCTGCCCCGAGGAACTGGTCGAACAGCCCGCCGACGGGGCGATACCACCAAGGCATCGCTCCGGTAGCGCGGTGCATGACCAGGTCGCCGATCGCGTTCATCGTCCACACCGGGTACGTCGACTTCGCGGTCGCCGTGTGGAACGTGGCGGCGAGGTCGGTGTCCGTCGCTTCCAGCGCGCGGCGCAGGTGACCCGCCTGCAGCGACACCATCGTCATCCCCTGGCCGAAGGTCGGGTTGTAACTGGCCACGGCGTCACCGAACGGCAGGATGCCCGCGGGGAAGCGGTCCAGCTTGTGGTAGCGCCGCCACCGGCTGGCGGGGTACTTGTGAAAGGCGACATCGCCGATCGGTTCGGCCTCGCGGATCGCCCCGGCGAGATGTGGTGGCACGATCTCATCGGCGAGTTCGCACATGTGGGTGAAGTCGTGTGGTGGTTGCACCCCGGCCACGCCGAACGTCGTGAGCGTCCAGGTGCCGTCTTCGTAGCACAGCATTCCCAGCCCGCACGGCTGTTCCCGGTGCGCCCCCGCGACGACGACCTTCTCCACGATCAGGCCTTCAGGAATGCGCAGCTGATGAGATGCGTAGCTGATGCCGACGTCGACGGTGGCCTCGGGCGGGCGGTCAAACCCCCACTGCTGCAACCAGACCGGCAACCGGGTGCCCCGGCCTGCAGTATCTACCACCAGGTCGGCAGACACTTCGTCGCCGGTACCGAGCCGCAGCCCGGTCACCCGCTGCCGCACCGCATCGAAGGTCGGCTCGGTGACGACGGCGCGCACGATCTCGACGTTGTGTATCGCCGCCACACGGCGCCGGATCTGCCATTCCAGATGCGCACGGCTGGGCACGTAGGCGGTGAATTCGTCGCGCAGTTCCCGCGACGTGCCCAGCACGTGGCCTGCGGCCCCGAAGTGGATGGCGTCGGGCCGGTTCTCCAGGATCGGCACGCCCGCCGCGACCATGTCGTCGAGCAGCCCGGGAAACTGGGTGTCGAGTTCTGCGGCGCCGCGCGCCATCAGCAGGTGGACGTGCCTGCCCTGGGGCACCGCCGCGCGGTTGGCGGGACAGCTGGGAAGTTCGTCCCGGTCGAAGAGTGTGACCTGGTCATAGCAGTCGGAGAGCACCCGCGCGGCGCACAACCCCGCGATGCTGGCCCCGATGACGGCAGCGTGCTGCCCGTTCCGCCCCATTGAGATCCGACAGTACCCGCGATGGCTTTTGCCTCATCCAGACTCGGGGTATCCGTTAGATTCCGGTCAGCAGACCAGGGAAGGATGGCCGATGGCCTGGCGGACCAAGTCAGTCGAGCAGTCGATCGCGGATACCGACGAACCGTCGACACGATTACACAAAGATCTGAACTGGTGGGACCTGACGGTCTTCGGCGTATCGGTGGTGATCGGCGCAGGCATCTTCACCATCACCGCGTCCACCGCCGGCAACATCACCGGGCCGGCCATCGCGGTGTCGTTCGTCATCGCCGCGGTCGCGTGCGGCCTCGCGGCCCTGTGTTACGCGGAGTTCGCCTCCACGGTGCCGGTGGCGGGCAGCGCCTACACCTTCTCCTACGCCACCTTCGGCGAGTTCGTCGCGTGGATCATCGGCTGGGATCTGATTCTCGAATTCGCGGTGGCATCGGCCGTCGTCGCCAAGGGCTGGTCCAGCTATCTCGGCACGGTTTTCGGATTCGGCGGCGGCACAATGCAACTCGGCGGTTTCGAACTCGACTGGGGTGCGCTGCTCATCATCGCCTTCGTCACGACGATCCTCGCGTTGGGCACCAAGCTCTCCGCCGAGGTGAGCCTGGTCATCACCGTCATCAAGGTGGCGGTGGTGCTGCTCGTGGTGGCCGTCGGGGCGTTCTACATCAAGGCGTCGAACTATTCGCCGTTCATCCCGCCCGCCGAGTCCGGGGGAGAGGGCGGCGCCGAGCAGTCGCTGCTGTCGCTCATCACCGGCGCCGAGGGCAGTACCTACGGCTGGTATGGACTGCTGGCGGGCGCGTCGATCGTGTTCTTCGCGTTCATCGGATTCGACATCGTGGCCACCACCGCCGAGGAGACCAAGGACCCGCAGCGCGACATTCCCCGCGGCATCCTGGGCTCACTGGCCATCGTCACCGTGCTCTACGTCGCGGTCGCGGTCGTGCTGACCGGCATGGTGCGCTACACCGAACTCAAGGGCGAGGAAGCGAATCTCGCCACGGCGTTCTCCGAGAACGGCGTGCAATGGGCGGCCAAGGTCATCTCGATCGGCGCACTGGCGGGGCTGACCACCGTCGTCATCGTTCTCGTCCTCGGCCAGACGCGGGTGCTGTTCGCGATGTGCCGCGACGGCCTGCTGCCGCGGACGATGGCCAAGACCGGGCGTCACGGCACACCGGTGCGCATCACGGTGTTCGTCGGCGTCCTCGTCGCGGTCGCGGCGTCGGTGTTCCCGATGGGCAAGCTCGAGGAGATGGTGAACATCGGAACGCTGTTCGCCTTCGTCCTGGTGTCGGCGGGGGTGATCGTGCTGCGCCGGTCGCGGCCGGATCTGAAGCGAGGATTCCGTGTGCCATTGGTGCCGGTGCTGCCCATCGCGGCGATCGTGGCGTGCGTCTGGCTGATGTTGAACCTCACCGCGTTGACGTGGATCCGCTTCCTGATCTGGATGGCCGTCGGCGTCGCCATCTACTTCGCCTACGGGCGTCGTCATTCAGTGCTCGGCCAGCGCGAACTTGCGAATTCGGCGTAGTTGGTCGCGCTGAGCGCAACCGACTACGCCGAAACCACAGGACGCGGAACCTTTCGGGCGCGCCGCACATCTCATGTTGGGTGCTGAACGATTACCTGCGCCGCCATGACGGAGTCATCACACTCGAGCACGCCCGGCTCTGCGGACTCGACAGGCATGCGGTCAACAGGCGGGTTCGCGCGGGACAGTGGCTTCGTTGTTCGCGCGGCGTGTATTTCGTCGACGATCGCCCCTTCACCGACGCAGCCCGGGTTCGCGCCGCCGTGTGGGGATACGGCAGGCGTGCAGCAGCCAGCGGACTCGCCGCGGCGTTTTGGCTCGACCTGACGAGGTTCGCGCCGGAGGTCGTCGAGGTGACGGTCCCTCGGGACAGCAGTGGCCGCAAGCGTGCCGGTTCACGCGTGCGCCGGAGGGACCTTGCCGCCGCTGACATCGCTGAGCGGAAGGGGTTGCGTGTGACGGCACTGCCGCTGACTGTCGTCGAAGCGGCGGTCCGCACCCGCGATGGGGCCAAGATCATGGACACGGCATTGCAGCGCCATGTGGAATTGCGCCAGTTGTGGGCGGCTCATCTGCGGAACAAGGGCAGGTACGGGTCACCGGCGTCGCGTCTGCGTCTGCGGGCCGCGTCCGACGGAGCGCGCTCGGCAGCTGAACGGCTGCTGGTGAAGATCCTGCGTGAGGCGGGCATCACGGGCTGGAAAACGAACTACCCGGTCGGCGGTTACAAGGTCGACGTTGGCTTTCCCGGCCCGAAGGTGGCGATCGAAGCCGATGGGTTCGCCTTCCACAGTGGGCCCGTCGAGTTCCAGATCGACCGGGAACGTCAGAACACCATCGCCCTACTGGGCTGGCAGGTCCTTCGCTTCACCTGGCTGGACCTCGCCGAGTACCCGGATCGGGTGTTGGCGGTCATCCGATCAGCGATTTCGGCGTAGTTGGTCGCGCTCAGCGCAACGATGTGCGCCGAAATCGCAACGGGGTGGTTTACAAGGGCGCTGTAAATGTCTAGACAGACGACAAATGTGTGCTTATAGTCAAGCTCATGAACGAGAGCAATGGGGCACTTTGCGAACTCGACATCGAGCAGTGGCGCGACAAGAAGCGGTACCTGTGGCTGATGGGGCTGATCGCTCCGACCGCCCTTTTCGTGATGCTGCCGCTGGTATGGGCGTTCAACCACTGGGGCTGGCACGCCGCGGCGCAGGTGCCGTTCTGGATCGGCCCGATCCTGTTGTACGTGCTGCTGCCCGCACTCGACCTGAAATTCGGGCCTGACGGGCAGAACCCACCCGACGAGGTGATGGAGCGGCTCGAGAACGACAAGTACTACCGCTACTGCACCTACATCTACATCCCGTTCCAGTACGCCAGCGTCGTCTTCGGTGCCTACCTTTTCACCGCGCCCGATCTCGGCTGGCTGGGCTTCGACGGTGGTTTGGGCTGGCCCGCGAAGATCGGTCTCGCGCTGTCGGTGGGGGTTCTTGGCGGGGTGGGCATCAACACCGCGCACGAGATGGGCCACAAAAAGGATGCGCTCGAACGCTGGCTGTCCAAGGTCACCCTCGCCCAGACGTGCTACGGCCACTTCTACATCGAGCACAATCGCGGCCACCACGTCCGAGTCGCCACCCCCGAGGACCCCGCATCGGCGCGCTTCGGAGAGACCTTCTGGGAGTTCCTGCCGCGCAGCGTCTGGGGCAGCCTCAAGTCCTCGTGGAACCTCGAGGCCAAGCGGCTCGAGCGGGCGGGTAAACCCACGTGGCACTGGTCCAACGACGTGCTCAACGCATGGGCGATGTCGGCCGTCCTCTACGGCGCGCTGATCGCGGTGTTCGGCATTGGCCTCATCCCGTACATCGTCATCTCCGCGGTGTTCGGCTTCACGCTGCTGGAGACCGTCAACTATTTGGAGCATTACGGCCTGCTGCGGCAGAAGACCGCCAGCGGCCGTTACGAGCGCTGCGCGCCGGTGCACAGCTGGAACTCCGACCACATCGTCACCAACTTGTTCCTGTACCACCTGCAACGGCACAGCGATCACCACGCCAACCCGACGCGGCGCTATCAGACGCTGCGCAGCATGGACGGTGCGCCGAACCTGCCCAGCGGCTATGCGTCGATGATCGCGTTGACGTATGTCCCGCCGCTGTGGCGCAGGGTGATGGACCACCGCGTGCTCGACCACTACGACGGCGACATCAGCCGCGTGAACATCCACCCGCGGGTACGCGACAAGGTGCTCGCGACCTATGGGGCGACGGCATGACCGCCTACCGGTGCCCCGGCTGCGACTACATCTACGACGAGTCGAAAGGCGCTCCGCGGGAAGGGTTTGCCGCGGGCACCGCCTTCGCCGACATCCCCGAGGACTGGTGCTGCCCGGACTGTGCAGTCCGCGAGAAGGTCGATTTCGAAGAGATTGGAGAGTGAACCTGTGAACGACTACAAGCTGTTCGTCTGCGTGCAGTGCGGATTCACCTACGACGAAGCCGAGGGCTGGCCTGAGGACGGGATCGCCGCAGGCACGCGATGGGACGACATCCCCGACGACTGGAGCTGCCCGGACTGCGGCGCGGCGAAATCGGACTTCGAGATGGTCGAAGTCGCGCGGTCGTGAGCGCTACCGTTGCGACTGTGAGCGACCGCGACGGCGTGGGGGCATCTCCCGCCCGGAGGGCAGGGGTACAGCGAATCGAATCGCGAAGCGCGCAGCGCGTCCCGTACGCCGAGGCGTCGCGGGCGCTGCTGCGCGATTCGATACTCGACGGCATGCGCGACCTGCTCACCACGAGGGACTGGTCGTCGATCACGCTGACCCACGTCGCGACCGCGGCCGGCATCAGCCGCCAGACCATCTACAACGAGTTCGGTTCCCGACAGGGCTTGGCCCAGGGCTATGCGATGCGGCTGGCCGACCGCCTCGTCGATGCCGTCGACAAGGCGATCACCGGCAATGTCGGCGACATCTACGCGGCGTTTCTCGAGGGCTTCAGAGACTTCTTCACCGAGTCCGCCGCCGATCCGCTGGTCATCTCGCTCCTGTCCGGCGACACCAAGCCCGATCTGCTGCAGCTCATCACGACCGACAGCGGACCGATCATCACCCACTGCTCGGCGCGGTTGACGTCGACCTTCATGGACAGCTGGGTGCGCGCAAGCGAGGAGGACTCCGGCGTGCTGGCCCGCGCGATCGTCCGGCTGGCGATGAGCTACGTCTCGATGCCGCCGGAAGCCGACTACGACGTCGCCAGAGACCTGGCACGTCTCATGACGCCATTCGCCGAACGGTACGGTGTCATCGAATCGGATTAGTCGCGGCTCGGGAGGGCGGGGCGCGCGGGGCTAATATATAACAAAGCTAACTAATTGCGTGGAGATGAAGGACGACCATGACGACGACTGAAAATCGGCTGACCGCAGATGTCCGCAACGGCATCGACTTCAAGGTGGCGGACCTGTCGCTGGCCGATTTCGGCCGGAAAGAGATCCGGCTCGCCGAACACGAGATGCCGGGCCTGATGGCGCTGCGCCGCGAGTACGCCGACGTGCAGCCGCTCAAGGGCGCCCGCATCTCCGGGTCGCTGCACATGACCGTGCAGACCGCCGTGCTGATCGAGACGCTCGTCTCGCTGGGCGCCGAGGTCCGCTGGGCGTCGTGCAACATCTTCTCCACTCAGGACCACGCCGCGGCGGCGGTCGTCGTCGGGCCGCACGGCACACCGGAAGAGCCCAAGGGCGTGCCGGTGTTCGCTTGGATGGGCGAGACGCTCGAGGAGTACTGGTGGGCCGCCGAGCAGATGCTGACGTGGCCGGGTGAGCCGGTGAACATGATCCTCGACGACGGCGGAGACGCGACCATGCTCGTGCTGCGCGGCGCCGAGTTCGAGAAGGCCGGTGTCGTGCCTCCGACCGAGGACGACGACCCGGCCGAATGGAAGGTCTTCCTCGCGCTGGTGCGCAAGCGCTTCGAAACCGAGAAGGACAAGTGGACGAAGATCGCCGCGTCGGTCAAGGGCGTGACCGAGGAGACCACGACCGGCGTGCTGCGGCTGACCCAGTTCGCGGCGGCAGGCACCCTGGCCTTCCCGGCGATCAACGTCAACGACTCGGTGACCAAGAGCAAGTTCGACAACAAGTACGGCACCCGCCACTCGCTGCTCGACGGCATCAACCGCGGTACCGACGTGCTCATCGGCGGCAAGGCCGCGCTGGTGTGCGGGTACGGCGACGTCGGCAAGGGCTGCGCCGAGGCACTGCGCGGCCAGGGCGCCCGCGTCACGGTCACCGAGATCGACCCGATCAACGCGCTGCAGGCCATGATGGACGGGTTCGAGGTCAAGACCGTCGAGGAGTTCATCGGCCAGGCCGACATCGTCATCACCGCGTCCGGCAACAAGGACATCATCTCCTTCGAGCACATGAAGCAGATGAAGCATCAGGCGATCCTGGGCAACATCGGCCACTTCGACAACGAGATCGACATGGCGACGCTGGAGCGTTCGCCGGAGGTCACGCGGATCAACATCAAGCCGCAGGTCGACGAGTTCACCTTCGCCGACGGGCAT
>JAEZKH010000078.1 GCA_023415515.1 Actinomycetes bacterium | reverse complement strand
ACCCCGGGCACCCACCCTCTTCCTGACACGAAACTCCATTCCGCACAGCTGCGGATTCCCCAGAGGGGCTGCGGCCCCTCGCGTCTCAGGAGGGCAGAGACGCCGCAGACCACCTGACCAACGAGGGTCAGGTCCGTTCGGGCATGGTGCCAGGGCGATATCGATAGGAAAAACATGTCAATTCGCAAGGTTGCAGCACCGGCTGCGCTGGCGGCGGCAGTCGCCGCCGCATTCGCCGGTCTGCTTGGGGCCTCGGCAGCGGAAGCGGCGTGCGCCTCGTTCTGGGGAGTGGGCAACGACGGCCAGTGCCACAGTGAGGTCGGCGGCTTCGCCATCGCCACCCATGACACCGGCAAGGCCACGGCGGTCGGCATCGGCGGGGCCATCTCGGTCGGCGGCGGCGAAGCGCTCAGCGGCGGGATCTTCACGGCGGCGCTGGCTTCCGGGGCGAAGACTCACGCCACCGCCGTCGGCGTCGGATCGTTGGCCCAGGACGTTGCCAATTCTGAGAATCCGGGATCTGCGGCGTTGTCGAGTGGCTGGTTCAACCGGGCGCTCAACTACGGCAACGGCAACACCGCCACCGCGACGAGTGCGGACCCGCCCGTTGTGGACCTGGAGACGTTCCTGTTCAGCGTCGGCAACAACACCGCGCTGAATCTCGGCAACGGCAACGTGAACGTCGTCAACGCCGGGTTCTCCAACGGGAACTACAACGTCGGTGACGGCAACGTCACCCTGAACCCACTCGGCGGCGTGCTGGCGAATGCCTTCACGTTCGGCAACGGCAACACCACCGTGCTTGCCGGTCTCGGCGCGGAGACGCTCACCGTAGGCGACAAGAACACCGTCGCGGCGCTGGGCAACGTCCAGCTCGCGAATACGTTCGGGAATCAGAACCACAACACTCTGATCCCCGGCGCTGCGGAGAACCCGAACGTACCGGCTGCGATCCAGCCCAACGCCAACTTCCAGGCGGTGCTATTCGGTGACCGCAATACCGTCACCACTCACGGCAATGGGAATGTGACCACGGTCCAGGGCGATGACAATGAGATCGTCACCACGGGCAAGAACCCATTGGTCGATAGCGGCTATCGCAACATCACCAACGTCATCGGTGATGGCAACAAGGTCAGTCCCGCCACGCTCGCCAACGGCAAGACGGGCGGCATCCGGGGCAACAACAACGTGACCACCATCGTCGGATCGCTGAACAAGCTGCGCGCTCAGGGCAACCGGATCCTGAGTGGAGCGTTCGGCAATGAGAACCAGGTCTCCTCGACCGGCGACGGCATCACGAACCACGTGGCGGGTGACAACCAGACGAGCGACAAGACTGCGCCAAGCGCACCCTGATCGCGCTTACCGAGGCACCACCGGGCGGTAGCCTGACCAGGTGAGCAATACCGATGCCGCGCCCGCCGAAGTGGTATGCGCGGCATCGGGATTCACCGGCGTTCTGCACCCGCGGGAGGTTCCGCTCGGCGGCCCGAGGGCCATCAGGGTACGACGGACCCTGCCGCAGCGCGAGCGCTCGCTGATCGGCGCATGGTGTTTCGCCGACCACTACGGCCCGCACACCGTCGCCGACGGCGTCGGCATGGACGTGCCGCCGCACCCGCACACCGGCCTGCAGACCGTCAGCTGGCTCTTCGAGGGCGAGGTCGAGCACCGCGACAGCGCGGGCGTGCACGCCTTCGTGCGCCCCGCTGAGCTGAACCTGATGACCGCGGGCGCGGGCATCTGCCACTCGGAGGTGTCCACGGCCGCGACGACCGTGCTGCACGGCGTGCAGTTGTGGGTGGCGCTGCCGGACTCCGACCGCGACACCGGACGCGACTTCGCCCACTACGCTCCCGAGCCGCTCGAGATCCCCGGCGCGGTGCTGCGGGTGTTCCTTGGCGCTCTCGCGGGTAGTCGGTCCCCCGTGCACACCTTTACGCCGCTGCTGGGAGCCCAGATCGACGTCGACCCCGGCGCGACCGCGGTCCTCGACATCGATCCGGCCTTCGAGCACGGCGTGCTTCTCGACCAGGGCAACCTCGCGGCGGCCGGTATCCCGCTCGACGTCGCCGATCTCGCCTATCAACCCGTCGGATGCGACGCGCTGATCCTCCGCAACACCGGCGACGGGCCGGCACGCGCGATCCTGCTCGGCGGCCCGCCGTTCGGCGAGGAACTCGTCATGTGGTGGAACTTCGTCGGGCGCAGCCACGACGACATCGCCGCCTACCGCAGGCTGTGGCGAGACCATGACGGCCGGTTCGGCGCGGTCGACGGGTATCAGGGAGCTGTCACCCGACTGCCCGCACCGCCGCTGCCCAACGCCACGCTGCGGCCGCGGCCCAACCCGAAGGGAACCCCATGAGCGCACCCGAATACGAGTGCGAGTGAGGATCGCAGCGAGGCACGAGCGAGGACCGGAGCGAACAGGAGTCGAGGCAATGACAACAGACAAGACCGGCGCACCGACCACGGTCGCCGCCGACGAAGAACAGTTCACGATCGCCGTCGACGGTAAGGAAGTCGGCAGGGCCGAGTTCCTTGACCGCGGGGAGCGGCGGGTCTTCACCCACACCGAGGTCGACAAGGAATACGAAGGCCGCGGTCTGGCGACGATCCTCATCGGTGAGGCGCTGAAGCACACCCGCGACGCGGGCCTTCGGATCAGGGCGCAGTGCGAAATGGTCGCCGGCTATCTGAAGAAGCACGACGAGTACGCCGACATCGTCGACGATTAGACCCGCTATCGTCTTGGTCGAAGACAGGTCATGACCAGGCATTCTTCACCGCCGACGGGGACGAGTTGGTGCCGGGCGCGCTGGCCGGCGGCCCGTGGGGCGCGACGATCAGCGGCACCTACGTCGGCGGGCTTCCGGCCGCCCCGCGCGGCTCAGCGGGGTTGGAGGATGAACACCGGGATGTCGCGGTCGGTCCAGGACTTGTAGGCGTCGAAGTCGGCGTAGGCCTCGACCAGCTTGGGCCAGAGCCGTTCCTTCTCCTGCGGATCGGCCAGCACTGCGCGCACCGCCCGCCGGTCGCGGCCGATCTCGATGTGCACGTCGGGGTCGGCGACCAGGTTGTAGTACCACTGCGGGTTCTCGTCGCGACCGCCCATCGACGCCACGATGATGACGTTGTCACCCTCGGTGATGTACACCAGCGGCGAGGCGAACAGCTTGCCCGATTTGCGGCCGCGGTGCTCCAGCAGCAGCGTCGGTACCGGTTTTCTGGCGCCTGCGCCGATGCGCCAGTTGCCGCCGATCCTGCCGCCGCTCTTGCGGTACACCCAGGCGTGCGCGCGGCCCGCGTACCGCATCCCCGTCTTCACGAACGGCGCATTGAGCTGTTTGGGTTTCTTGTCGGCGTCCATGCCGTCAACCCAGGTAGGCGGCGGTGCTGCCGCCGATCGGAATCGGGTCCATACCCAGCTTGCGGTGGTCCCAGCTGCGCAGCCGGCCCGGCACCACGCGCACGCAGATGCGGTTGTGCATCATCTGCTCGACGAACGGCTTCATCTCGTCGGTGTAGGGGCCGGTGTAGCGCTCCCACACGCTCTTCCCGACGCGGAGGTTGGTCTCGGGGTCGTCGACGATCTCGGCCGTCCCGTCGATCGACACCCCGCGCAGCGTGTCGTAGCTGTGCCCGTCCTCGATCATCACCGTGATGGTCGGGTCGCGGCGCAGGTTGACCGCCTTCTGCGACTTCGCCTTGGTCTCGAACCAGATCTCGCCGTCGACGACGGCGTACCACATCGCGACCAGGTGCGGCCGCCCGTTCGGCAGCAGGGTGGCCATGGTGGCCGTGCGACTGCGCTCGATGAATTCGGCGATCTCCTCGTCGGACATGACGATCTTCGCCCGTTCGTTCTTGCCCACGGAGAAGATACTTTCAGGTACTCACCAGGGTGACGGTCACCGGGATGCCGTTGAGCGCCCCGTTGCCCGACGGCTCGTCGATGAACGTCGGAGGCGACAGCACGTTGGTGTTCACCCCGGGCGATCCGTTCGCGATCGACATCCTGGTGCCGTCCTTGCCGTGGCCCCAGCCGTGCGGCATCGACACCACCCCGGGCATGATCGCGTCGGTCACCTCGACCGGCACCCGGACGCGGCCGCCCGCCGACGTCACCGTCACCAGGTCGCCGTCACCTATCTCGCGGACCTTCGCGTCGTCGCCGTGCATCAGCAGCGTGCACCTGTCGCTGCCCTTCATCAGCGGGCCCACGTTGTGCAGCCAGGAATTGTTCGACCGCAGATGCCGCCTGCTCACCAGAACGAGTTCTTCGGGGTCGCGCTCCAGGCGCGCCGCAAGCCGCGGCAGGTCGTCGAGCAGGTACTGCGGCGCCAGCCGGATCTTGCGGTCCGACGTCCCGAGCACCTCGGGCACCTGCGGGATCATCGGGCCGAAGTTGATGCCGTTGGGTTCGGTCTTCAGCTTGTCCAGTGTCAGCCCGTCCGGGTTGGTGCCGTAGCCGTCGCCGAAAGGCCCTGTGCGCAAGGTCAAGTCGAGTATTCGCTCGGGGCCGCCGCGTTCGTAGAGCTTGCGGATCTCGGCGCCGTCGAGGCCTTTCGTGAAGGCCATGTAGTCGAAGAAACCGTCGTCGATCGCGGTCACGTCGACGTCCTCGGCGGGCGTGCCGGTGCACAGGCCGGTGAGCCGGATCAGGATCTCCCACTCCTCCGGCGCATCCGGGTCGGGTCGGGCGAACACCGGCGGCGAGTAGTTGGCGACGCTGTTGATCGCGAAGTTGAGGATCAGGTCATCGTGGTGCGGCTGCTCCAGCGGCGACGCGCCGGGCAGGATCACGTCGGCGTGCCGCGTGGTCTCGTTGAGCCACAGGTCGACGGCGATCATCGCGTCAAGCGTCGGCAGCGCCTCGTCGAGTTTGTGGCCCGCGGGAGTGGACAGCACGGGGTTGCCCGCGACGGTGATCAGCGCCCTGATCTGACCCTCGCCCGGCGTGGCGATCTCCTCGGCCAGACAGGACACCGGCACCTGCCCCAACACCTCTTTGGCGCCGCGAACCCTGGTGCGGTACCGGCCGAACTCCGCCGCCCCGTCCTCGAGTCCCGGTATCGGCTGCACGGTCACCGACCAGGCGGCCGCGCGGGGGAACATGGCGCCGCCCTCGACGTCGAAGTGGCCTGACATGATGTTGACCACATCGACGAGCCAGCTCGCCAGGCTGCCGAACTCCTGGTTGCAGGTGCCGATGCGGCCGTACACCACCGCGCGAGGCGTGAGGGCCAGCTCGCGGGCCAGTTCGCGGATCCGCTCGGCGTCGATGGTGGTGACGGCCGAGACCCGCTCGGGTGGCCATTGCGCGGCGACGTCGCGCATCCGGTCCAGTCCGTCGAGATGGGGCTGCAGGCGGCCGACGTCGACGAGGCCCTCGTCGAACAAGGTGTGCGCGACGGCCAGCAGCAGCGCGGCGTCGGTGCCCGGGGTGATCGGCAGCCATTCGGTGGCTCGCGCGGCGGTCGCGGTGCGGACGGGGTCGATCACAATGACCTTGCCGCGCTTGCGAATTCCATCGACGATGCCCATCACGTCCGGCGCGGCGAGCAGTGACCCCTGCGATGCCGCCGGGTTCGCACCCATCACGACCAGGAGGTCGGTGCGCTCGATGTCGGGCACCGGGAAACTCCACCAACCGCCGTACATCAGGTGCGACGACAGATTCTTCGGCCACTGGTCGACGGTGCCCGGCGAGTAGCTCAGCGGGATGCCCGACATGCCGAGCAGCACACCGGTGTAGCGGCCGAGTGAGAACGAGTGCGCCAGCGGATTGCCCGTGTAGCAGGTCACCGCGCCGATGCCGTGTTCGGCGATGACCGGCGCCAGCAGTTCGGTGCAGCGGCGAAACGCGTCATCCCAGCTGACTTCCCGCCACTGGCCGTCGACCTTGATCATCGGGTGCCGGATCCGGTCGGGGTCCTCGTGCACGTGTCCGAGCGTCGCGCCCTTGGGGCAGATGTGGCCACGGCTCCAGGTGTCGTCGCGGTTGCCGCGGATGCTCGCGACCCTGCCGCCTTCGACCTGAATCTCCAGGCCGCACATGGCTTCACACAACGGGCATGTGTAGAGGTGGCGGCCGTCCTCGCCCGGCGCCGCCAACGGCTTGTCCACGACCAGGAATGCTATTTCGCGGACACCGGCGCGGGGAAGGAGTTGACCGATCTCGCATCACAGGGTGTGCTGAGCGGGTAGCTCGCGGACGAGAGGAGCCCCAAGATTCTGCGAGACATTCGAGAACTGGCCGACGACCCCGAGGCGTACGCCGCCGAATTGTCCAGGCGTTGGGGCGGGCTGCTGAGCTACCGCTACATCGGCCGCTTCCACGCCTCGATGGACAACGGCGAACCCGACGAGACCGTCACGATGCGCCGCGACATGCGCAATCCGACCGGCGGCCTGCTGCTTTCCGTGCTGGGCATCGCATCGCCCGACAGCGGCGGCGTCTCCGACCTCGAGGCGGTGCCCAATCCGGTCATCTGGTCGGGCCAGGTGCTCGACCCCGGCCGCGACGTCAAGCGGTTCGAGGTCAGGACCGAGGTGCTCAAGCAGGGCAGGCAGATGGCCTACAGCCGTTCGCAGATCGTCGACGCCGACAACCCGGCCCGCGTGCTCGCGCTGACCGAAGGGCAGGGCGTCAGCATCGGCGTCCCGCCGCACGGATTGCAGAAGATGGAGCATGTCCCGCTCGAGATCGTCGACTCCCCCGATCTCCCCCCGCTGTGGCGGGCGTTCGGCGGCGCCTGCCGACCGGACGGCCACTGGGTGCTGCCGAAGCTGTCGGCGGAGGTGGCCTCGCCGGACGCCGCGCTCCACATCGGCCCGCAGTTCGTGATCCTCGAAACCGCCGCGTTCGACGTCGCCTGCGGTGCGGTTGGCACCGACCGCCTGCAGGGCACCTCCGGGCACGTGATGTTCCTGGCCCGCGGCAAGGTCGGGCCCTTCCGCGTCGAGGCCCGGCCGATCGTCGGCGCCGACGGAACCGTCGCCGCGCGGGCGGTGCTGCACGACGAGGGCAACGGCGACAAGGCGATCACCGCCGCCTCGTACGTCTTCGCGCAGACCTGAGGACAGTCGTCCACACCTCGCCTGCCGCAGCCGAGAAGTCAAGGGACCTATGTCTCTACCCGCGCGGGCGTCGGCGGCCGACAGTGGAGGTATGCAGCAGCTGACGACGCTGGACGCCGGATTCCTGCAGGCGGAGGACTCCGATCCGCACGTGAGCCTGGCCATCGGCGCCGTCGCCGTGCTGGCCGGGCCGATGCCCGACTTCGACTCGCTGTCGCTCGAGTTGGCCGACCGCATCCGTACCGTGCCCCGCCTGTGCCAGGTGCTGCGCACCCAGCCGTTCGACCTCGCCGCTCCGCGGTGGACGGACGTCGACGTCGACATGTCCCACCATCTGCATCGGGCGGGACTTCCGCGGCCGGGTGACGACGCGACGCTGTTCCGGTGGGCCGCCGAGGTGATGAAGCGGCGCCTGGACCGCGATCGCCCCCTGTGGGAGTGCTGGATCGTCGACGGCCTGGCGCACAACCGGTGGGCGATTGTGATGAAGATCCACCACTGCATCGCCGACGGAGCGGCCGCGACACGGCTGCTCGCTCAGTTGTGTGACGACCGCGGCGGCGAGACGTTCGACATCGGCGCGGGCGCTCCGCCCGCGAGGTCTGCCGTGCGGCTTCCCGCGGTCACCGCCGACCCCGTCGACTGGCTGAGTGCGGCGTGGCACACGTCGCGGGCGGTGACGTCCGCCGCCACCCAGGTGGTGCGCGGGGCGGTGGATCTCGCAGAGGGCCTGCTGCGGCCCCCCGCCGCGTCGTCGTTGACCGGGCCGGTGACCGACAGGCGCCGCTTCGCGGCCGTCGAAGCCTCGCTCGCCGATGTCGCGCGGATCTGCGACCGGTTCGATGTCACCGTCAATGACGTTGCGCTGGCGGCCATTACCGACGGCTTCCGGACGATGCTGCTGCGGCGGGGCGAGCATCCGCGGCCCACCTCGCTGCGCACACTCATACCGGTGTCGGTGCGGTCCGGCGATGCCGCAGACAAGACCCACAACCGGGTGTCGGCCATGCTGCCCTACCTACCCGTCGACCGGGCCGACCCGATCGATCAGCTGCGCACGGTCCATGCCCGCATGTCGAAGGCGAAGGGCAGCGGGCAGCGGCAGGCGGGCAACGCCGTGCTCGCGGCGGCCGACGCGGTGCCCTTCCCGTTGACCGCGTGGACCGTGCGCGCGCTGACCCGGCTCCCGCAGCGCGGCGTCGTCACAGTGGTGACGAACGTGCCGGGACCGCGCACGCGGATGCACGTGATGGGACGGGAGGTCGTTCGGCTGTTGCCGATTCCGCCACTGGCGTTGCGGCTTCGCACCGGGATCACAATCCTGAGCTACGCCGACCACCTGTCGTTCGGGGTCATCGGCGACTACGACGCGGCCCCCGACGTCGACGAGATCGCAGCCGGCATCGAGCGGGCGCTCGCCCGGTTGGCAGCCTTGGCCGCCGGCCATTGGCGCTGCACACCCGTGGGTACGCTCGCACTCGTACAAGGGGGATGATCATGGTCAAAGGCCGACAGCTCGAAGAGCTCAACCGCAGGCAGTGCCTGGATCTGCTCGACACCGTCCGGGTGGGCCGCCTGGTGTTCAACGAAGGCGGGCAACCCACCGTGCAGCCGGTCAATTTCCGGCTGTGGCGCGACGACCTCGCGATCCGGGTCGCGGGCGGGCCGAAACTGGCCGCCGCCGCCGCCAACCAGGTGGTGGCGTTCGAAGCCGACGAGCTGGACGCCGAGCTTCGCGACGGCTGGAGCGTGACCGTCGTCGGGCACGCGGAACCGGTCACCGACATCGACGAGCTCGTCGAACTGTCCGGCACGTTCGTGGCGCCGTGGGTCGAGGGTCAGCGCGACCACTTCGTGCGGATCCGGACCGAGAAGATGACCGGCCGCCGGTTCCGGGAACGCGGCCTCCCGCAGTACCGCGGCGTGACCGAGACCGGGACGCCGTCCTGACGCCGACCTTCGTCGGCTCAGTTCGATTGGTGAGCAGTTCAGTTGCGCTGGTTGACGCAGCAAAATGACGGTCGGTTCCACGGCTTTCCTAGAGTTTTTCCACAGTCTTTTCGTCGGACAGGCGACTGCGGCGCTGGGCAGTCGCGGGGCCTGAGGCTCAGCGGTGGGCTCTCGTGATGCCGAAGCGAGAAGAACCGGTGCCGCCAAGGGCGAAGCGTGCAGAATCCCCTAGGGACGTGGACTTCTGATTTAGCGCCCGTAATTCCACAGGGTTTTCGCTGGCTGCAGACAGCACGACGCGGGCCAGATGTTGAGCCTGGCCCGCGTCGGATGGGGTGTCAGCTGCGCGGTGGGATCCGCGCCGGTGGGTGGCCGAGGTCGGCGGTGAGTTGGCGCATTCTGATGTCGATCGACTCCTGGCGCCGGGCGACGCAGCGGTGGTGGTCCTGTTGTGCGCGGATGTTGGCGGTGACGGCCGCCAAGGCGATGGCGATCTTGATCATCGGCGTGCGCCGGGGTCCGGTGGTCAGCTCGTCGAGGCCGGCGACATACTTCGATTTGAGTTGGCTGAAGCGTTGCTCGGTGAGTGCTCGGGCGGCTTCGAAGTAGAGGGTGTGCTCCCAGGACCCGGGGACGAGATCCCACTGCGCCAGTCGCAGCTGATCGGCGGTGAGGGTGACGGTGGTGCTCGATTTTGCGCAGCACGCTAGATCGTGGGCTGACCAGTCGGGTTGGGCCAGCGGTATCCCAACGGTGTCGGCGTTCAGCGATTCCGGTTTCAGCGGGCATTTGACGGTGCCAAGTGCAGCAGGGCAGACCAGGCGAACCTTTGCGGCGATGGGTGCGTCCTGGCCCAGGCGTGGTCGGCCGCGCCGGACGGCGGCGAGGGTGGGCCGGGTGTGGTGGCCCATCAGGAAGGGGTAGATGGCGCGCAGGCGGCGGTCGTGGGTGCGGAAGTTGTCGTGCTTGAGCAGTTCTTCGGTCTTCGGGGTGCGGTGCCCGTGAATACGGTCGGCGACGGCGGGGCAGTAGAACGCTCCGGCGTAGTGGATGGGCCCCGGGGGTGGCCCGACGGGTGCACCGGGCGGGTTGGCGCTGGGGAAGCTCACCGACCAAGGGCTGGGGTAGCGCACCACCGGTGAATAGCGGGTGGTGAGCATGAGCTCTCCGAACCCGGTTTTGTTGTTGTAGCCCATGTCGGCGGTCAGCAGAGGCCACCGGGTACGGCCTTCTCGGCGGGCGTCCAGGCCGGTGCGGTGGGCATGGGCCAGCGCGGTGGCCAGGCCTTGGATGCTGGCGCCGGTGGGTGCGTGCACGTCCATTCCGATGAATACCGGGGGTTCGGCGTGCAGGGCGTCGCGGCGGGCCACGCGGGTGAGGAAGGTGGCGCCGACGCCGAAGCCGCTGGCTTTGATTTCCCGCGGCCCGGCGGGTCCGGCGGTGCTTTCGGTGTTATGCAGGGTGCGGTCTTTCTCGCGTACCCAGTACTTGGCGATCGCGGAGGCTCCGCGGTAGCGGACGTCTTTGACGCCTAGGGTGCCACCGGGACCTGCGGTGTTGATGATGGTTTCGTCGACAACGGCGTCGCCGTCGCAATCGTTGGGCCGCTGATTGTCGACGGATCCGTACAGCAGGTCGTTGACGAGGCGGGTGAGACGTTCATCGGCGGCCGCGCAGCGGTGGCGATCCTGTTCGGACCGCTTGCGCAGGAGTGCCTTGAATTCGGCGTTGGTCATCCGTCGCGACGGCAGGTCCCAGTCCGGGTCCAGCGGCTGCATGCGCAGAGCCCAGAATCGGTGGAAGCGTTTGTACTCGCGGGCAGCGTTACTGTGGATCGCGGCGCAGTCCTGGTCGGCCATGCCCACCGCGGACAGCTGTTGGGGTGTGAAGGCGCCGATGGTGTCCATCGCGCCGCGCAGGCTGTAGGGCAGCCCCGCCAAGAACCGCACCAGGAGCGCGACGAGCACCGCGCTGCTCGTGTAGCGGATGCCAGATCGTCGACCACCGGGGTGCACGCTGTGCTGGTAGTGGTCGTCGATCTGTTGTGCAGCAGACGATTTGGCGATCACGTTCAGGGCGGTGGTGAAGACGGAATCTGAGAAGGTGCAGAGGGGTTCGCGGTCTCGGATCATCGTTGGTTCTCCTGCAGGGTAGTGATGGCGTGGCGAATCGTGTAGGTGGGCAGCAGCGGGCGTTGATCGACCAGCACGCGCAGATCACTGACATCGGCCAGTTGGAGAAGCAGTGCGGCTGGGACGGTGGCGGCTAGATCGAGGATCCAGCGGTTGCGAAGCCCGAGGTGATTCATGCCGGCGTGGCCGTGGCGTCGCAGATCGCCATTGGTGCGATTAACGATGTTGCGTTCGGGCTGTTCGGTTTTCGGGGACAAGACCAGTCCGCTGCCCACGGCGACCGACAGGCTCAGCAGCCGGGCGGCGATCGCTGGGTTGACGACGGGGACTTGCCGGACCCCGCCAAGTCGGTTGGGCAGCGCCACCACTGCGATCGCCCTGCCATCGACGGAAATTGAAGTGATCGATGTCCCGCGTAGTGACCTGAAGTCCCCTGCCCTGGCGCCAGCCCCGTAGGACAGGTCGAACAATGCCTGTGCACGCTGGGCCAGTCTGGCCGGCAACCTGGGGATGAGATGTTCCAGACGAGCGACTTCGGCCATGCTCGCCGCCGGTAGACGTTTGCGCCGTGGTGCTGGCACGGCGTGGGAGCGCGGGAACTGTTGGGGGTGCAGTTCACGTCCGATCCCGTACAGGATGTAGCGGCGTTGCCGCAGCGAGCGTTCACTGTTGATCTTTGTCCAGATCAAGTACTCGTCGACGTTGGCGCGGGTGAATGCTCGGGCGGGGTCGATCACATCACCAAATGACGACCACATCAGGAACCGGGCGATCAGGCCGGTCGCTTTGCGGTCATCTTCGCCACCGTTACCGTTCTTGAGGCACCGCAGCCGCGCGGCCTCGCGCACCGCCGCGGCGGCGAGTTCGCGGCTGTCGGCGCGGATGGTGACCCGCTGCAACGCCTGCAGCCGCTCGGACTGAGTGATCGCGAACGGCGGCGTCGGCCGTACCGCATCGCGTGCTACCTCCGCGGTGCGTTCATCACATTCTGCGTTGACTGTCGGCCGCTCTGCGGGTAGTGGCGTTGAAGGGGTCGCCGCGGTGGCCATCTTGCTGAATCGCGCCATCAGACGCGCCACCCCTCAGGCCGCAGGTGCGAGCGGACTATCCGAGATTGATGCGGCGTGGCCGGTTGACATAGACATGTGGGCACGGTGAAATACACCTATCCCCTCCTTGGGGTTAGAGAGCGTGAGAACTCTTGATGAACGCCGAAGCCGTGTTTGCGCACGGCTTTTGGCATTTGTGGGCTCGGCACAGCCGAGCATGATGAGAAGTTCGCGTTGTAGCGCGAGAACCGTTCAGCAGCTACCTATTCGGGACTCCTTCGCCTTGCGCGGGACGTTGCCCTGGATCGGGCTCGACCGGCGGATGCTGGACCTCACCAGATAGAGCGCGGGTCAATAGCCGCTCACCGGTCTGAGATAACGTCAGCCCTTCGCATTTGGCGTACGCATAGAGACGGTCGGCCAGCGACGGTGATAACCCGAACTCCACCCTGACGCGACTGCGTCGCTCCATCATTGGTCTTGGCATCGACAGCTCCCCGAATCTGCGCGTTCGGCTCGTACCGGCACTCACCGGGAAATATAGCGTGGTGGAACAGCGCCGTTAGCCGACCACAATGCCCACTTCGTAGGGTGCGCAGCTTCAGCTAGCTCGATACAAAGCATCCGCAGAAAGCACGTTCCGGCGCGTCACGCCCCGGCTGCGCTTCGCGCTCGAAGCCCAACTATGCTGCTATACAACATAATTCGTGCCTGCCATGCTTGGCCATACACGCAATGCCGCTCGTGCTCGGCGCTTCGTGGAACTGTAGCGGCGCTAAAACTTCAGAGCTCCGAACTGTAGCGCGCTAAAGAAACTGCTTAACTTTAGAATTCGGCCTTAACTTCGGCGTGTCGCGTACCCAGTGGAGGGCTCTCGCATGCGGCCGTCACGTACGCAACTGCTAGCGCCAGGCGCCGTCGGTGACGTCCGGATCGTCGAGATCGACTGCAGCCGCCGCAGCCCTGTCCAAATCCTCGATGGTCAGCGAATGCACAGGTCGGCAGTCAACGTCAGACTGCGTCCGTGTGTCGCTCTCTGATACTCCGGGAGTGCGCTCGACTGGTGAGTCTGTCATGTGCACACCTTCCCATTTCATGTAAGGCGGTCTGGCGACGAGCAGGTTGTGGACCGCGCCGCCGTTCCGATGCCAGAGCGAGGGCTTGCGGAGTGGGCGCCATGGAGAGACGATACTTTTGGCATGTTCGCTGCCATCGCTCATTGGTCGCCGCCCTGATAATGGGCGATGACTGGGGAAGGGCAACCCATCATGAATTTGGAAGACCGCGGTAGCGTCCGCCTCGAACGAATCTTGGCCGACCCCGAGCGTGCCGAACGCGTCAACCAGATCCGTCAACAGATGGACGCGGACGACTACGCTTATCGAGCTGAGCAGGAACGACCGCGGGGCTGCTGCTGAACTGATACCGGGCGCCGACG
>JAEZKH010000245.1 GCA_023415515.1 Actinomycetes bacterium | reverse complement strand
ACGTCGCCGTTCTCGCGGCAGGCCACGACCACGACACGCATGCCGGCCAGCGCGGCCGACGCCGCATTGGTGCCGTGTGCGCTCGACGGGATCAGACAGACATCGCGGTGGACCTGGCCGCGCGCGCGGTGGTAGTCGGCGATGGCCAGCAGCCCGGCGTACTCCCCCTGCGACCCGGCATTCGGCTGCAGGGAGATCGCGTCGTATCCCGTGATGCCCGTCAGCCACGACTCCAGGTCGGCGATCAGGCGGCGCAGGCCGGGCGTGTCCGAGGCCGGCGCGAACGGGTGCTGGCGGGCGAACTCGGGCCAGGTGATGGACTCCATCTCGGCGGCCGCGTTGAGCTTCATGGTGCACGAACCCAGCGGGATCATGCTGCGGTCCAGCGCGATGTCCTTGTCGGACAACGCCCGCAGGTAGCGCATCATCGCGGTCTCAGTGCGGTGGCTGGTGAACGCCGGGTGCGTCAGGAACGCCGAGGTGCGGGTGACGACACCCGCGCAGCGCGGTTCGGCGGCGGACACCCCGAAGGCGGCCAGCACCGCGGCGACGTGGGCGTCGGTGGTCGCCTCGTCACAGGCCACCGACACATGGTCGGCGTCGACCCGCCACAGGTTGATGCCGTGGGCCTTCGCGGCCGCGATCACCTCGTCGGCCCGCCCGGGAACATGCGCGAGCACGGTGTCGAAGAACTCGTCGTGCACCAACGCATCTCCGAGGCCGGCCGCGATCGCTTCGGCATGACCGTGCACGCGGCGTGCGATCGCCACCAGGCCCTCGGCCCCGTGGTAGCTGGCGTACATCGCGGCCATGACAGCGAGCAGCACCTGAGCGGTGCAGATGTTCGAGGTCGCCTTGTCGCGGCGGATGTGCTGCTCGCGGGTCTGCAGCGACAGGCGGTAGGCAGGTGAACCGTCGGCGTCCACCGACACCCCCACCAGCCGGCCCGGTAACTGGCGTGCGTGCTTTGCGTGTACGGCCAGGTAGCCGGCGTGCGGTCCACCGAAACCCATTGGCACGCCGAAGCGTTGCGAGGTGCCGAAGGCCACATCCGCACCGATCTCGCCCGGCGGGGTGACGAGCGTCAGCGCCAACAGGTCGGCCCCGATGGCCACCAGGGCGCCACGCTCGTGAGCCTGGTTCACCAGCTCAGACCAGTCGACCACTTCCCCGCTCGCGCCGGGCAACTGGGCGATCACTCCGAAGAACTCGCCATCGGGCAGGCCGTGGCGCAGATCCGCGGTGACGACTTCGATGCCGAGCGGCTCTGCCCTCGTGGCGATCACCGCGGCGGTCTGCGCGTAGAGGTCGGCGTCGACGGCCAGTCGATTCACGGCTGCGCTGCCCCGCACGGCGCGATGCATCAGTGTCATCGCCTCCGCGGCGGCGGTCCCCTCGTCGAGCATCGACGCGTTGGCCACCTCGAGCCCGGTCAAGTCGGCGATCATGGTCTGGAAGTTGAGCAGCGCCTCGAGCCTGCCCTGGCTGATCTCGGGTTGATACGGGGTGTAGGCCGTGTACCAGGCGGGGTTCTCCAGGATGCTGCGCCGCAACACCGGTGGGGTCAGCGTGTCGTAGTAGCCCTGGCCGATCATCGAGACTGCGACGGTGTTGGCGTCGGCGAGCGCGCGCAGCTCGGCCAGCGCCTGCTCTTCGGTCGCGGCCTGCGGAAGGCGGTCGAGTCCGGGGGCGACGCCGTCGGCGGACAGCGCATCGATGATGCCTGCGGGAAGCGCCTTCTCGGCGAGTTCGTCGAGTGAACCGACACCGATCGTCTTGAGCATGACGGCGACCGCATCAGCGTCCGGTCCGATGTGCCGGTCGGCGAAATTCGGTTGATCGTGGGAGAACATCCCTCTCCTGAGGTCGTGAGCAGGAAACCCGCTAGGTTTCCTCTCCCTCAGTCGTCGACCCGACGTGGGCGCTTCAGAGGCATTCGGGGCCCTGCGCGGTCCGGGTGCCTGAGAGTTTGACGGAGAGGTATTGCTCCTTCGGCGTCCGTGACTGGCCGCCACGGATCTCTCCCGCACAGGGGCGATGCAGGGGCGATTCTACCGGCACCCCGCGGCCGACGCTCGATCAGCCGATCTTGCGATCCCGGTGTTTCCGCCTGGTCGCCAGCTCGTCCTCGGGCGCGCTGATGGACTCCCCGCCGTCGGCCCGTTCACCTGGGAAATCGGCGATGGCGCCGGTCAGCTCGCGCATCGCGCCGGAGACTGCGATACCGAACACACCCTGGCCCCCCTGCAGAAGGTCGACGACTTCCTCGGCCGAGGTGCACTCGTAGACGGTGGTGCCGTCGGAGAACAACGTGATGTTGGCCAGATCGCGAACGCCGCGCTGCCGGAGGTGGTCGACGGCGACCCGGATGTTGTGCAGCGAGATGCCGGTGTCGAGCAGCCGCTTGACGATTTTCAGGACCAGGATGTCTTTGAACGAGTACAGCCGCTGGCTGCCCGAGCCGGCAGCGCTGCGGATCGACGGGACGACCAGGGATGTCCGCGCCCAGTAATCCAGCTGGCGGTACGTAATCCCGGCGATCTGGCAGGCGCTCGGCCCGCGGTAGCCCACGAGTTCGTCCGGCACCGAGTCGTCCGGGAAGAGCCCGGCCTGGACCGGTTCGCTGGACGGCGTGGCGGACGGCTGCGGTGCGTCGTCAGTCGAGGAAAGATCCAGCTGCTCTTGACGTGGCGTGTCTTCCACTCTCGAATCCTCTCGCCGATCGAACTCGCGTCTGTGACCTGCACCGCGACACGTTTGCCAAGCCCGAGTGTGTCGAGCATACGCTTTTCGACGAACCGTCACTGCCCGTCGAGTCCATCAAAGTATGGCTGCCCGGACCTCGTTCCCGCGAAACCCGCGCCGCGTGTCGACCCGCGACGGCCAGTTGAGACGCATCCGTGATGTTCGCGGACAACTTCCTCGCGTCAGGTGGCCTTGAAGTCGTCGGGTGACACGCTGTCCAGGAACTCCTTGAACTTCTCCACCTCGTCCTCGCGGACGGCGCCGGTGGCCTCGTCGTCGTTCTCGTCGGGAATCAGCAGGCCCGCCTCGGCGAGCACCGCCTCTTCGACATATATCGGCACGCCCACCCGCAACGCGATCGCCACCGAGTCCGATGGCCGCGCGGACACCTTGATGTCGCGATCGAAGATCAGGTCGGCGTAGAAAGTGCCCTCCTGGAGGTCGACGATGCGCACCTCTTTGAGTGAATGGCCAAGCGCGGCAATGAGATCTCGGATCAGATCGTGGGTCAGCGGCCGCGCGGGCTCGACACCCTGCTGCTCGAGGGCGATCGCCGCGGCCTCCGACTGACCGATCCAGATCGGCAGATAGCGGTCACCGTTGGACTCGCGCAGCAACAGAACTGGCTGGTTCTGCGGTTGCTCCACGCGAATGCCGACCACACGAACCTCACCCATATGTGTCTGCCCTCCGCACCGCTGAAGCCTCTCGTTATGAGTCTAATCCTCACCTGTCGAGAACGTCGCGCACGGCTGACTTGATCAACGAGGTGTGCAACGTGATCGCCAGTGCGGCCACCTCGCGCGCCAGGTCGTCGGCCCGGTCGCGGGCACCTGCCTTGCCTGCCTTGACGACCGGGCCGGCGATCTGCGCGATCAGATCGGACTGTCGGTCGGCGGCCGACCGGAAAGCGCGCAGGTGACGCGGTTCCACCCCGTAGTCGGCGAGCGCACGCGCGCACTGGGCGATCACCACCGAGTGCTCGTCGAAGAACCCGGCGGGCCCCGTCGTGATCACGCCCTCCTTCACGAGCGAGGTCAGCATCCTGTCGTCGACCCCAGAACGCGCGAGGAGGTCTTCGCGGCTCAGCCGCGCCTGGGTGGGCGCGACGGTGGTTTCCGCGGAATCCCCCGAGACCGGCACCAAACGCGGTACGCCGTAAGCGGATCCCGTCTGGGGCAACTCACCGTCGGGTTGGGCGTCGAGTTGCGCCTTGATGACCTTCAGCGGCAGATACTGGT
>JAEZKH010000283.1 GCA_023415515.1 Actinomycetes bacterium | reverse complement strand
GTGTCGAGATGGGTGTCGACGCCGATGACGACCCGACGTGGGGATGTCACGAGGGTGGTGTCCTCTCCGTGGCAATGAACCGTGCGGTGGGCGACAACCCGGTAGGGCGGGCAGACAAGACATTGATGAGGCAGCGGACAGGCTCCTGATTAAGTCATGTCCGCCCTACCAGGGCTGTCGTGGTACTTGCCCGCACGTCGCCGGTGAGACAAATCAATTGGAAGACAACCCAGCAGGGCGTCAGTCAGACACTGAGTCATCACCGGCGGCGAACGAGCAAGACCATCCTCACCCGAACCTGCTTAACGGAATCAATGTCGGTGCCCTGTTCTATCGTTCTGCAACAGTTCGATCACATGTTCTATTAATCGAACACCTGATCGAGTAAGGTTCGAACACAAGAGCGAACGAGCGGAGTGAAAGGCGAGGCGATGACAGTTCTTGACACACGGGAAACCCTGGCAGGACCGGTCGTGCGGGGGCCGAAGCGGCCTTCGGTGGCGCGACGGACGCATCGCCCCGCCCAGAGCAGGCGGCGGCCCGGCGGGGCCCCGATGCGCTACCGCGGTCCCGGTGTGGTGATGTCGCGGGCGTCGAACCGCAGGCGGCCGATCACGCCGGCCAAGACCGTCGGGCTTGCGCTGCTCGCCGCCCTCATCACGGTGTGGCTCGGCGTGGTCGCCCAGTTCGGTGGCGTGGTCGGTGAGACGGGCTCGTCGGCGCCGGTGCCCGACACCATCTCGGTCGTGCAGGTGCAGGCGGGAGAGACGCTCGCCCACGTCGCCCATCGGGTCGCCCCTGACGCTCCCGTCGCCCACGTCGTCGATCGGATCCGGGAACTCAACCAACTGGAGTCGTCGTCGCTGGATGCGGGTCAGACCCTCATCGCGCCGATCGGCTGACCCGCGCCATGCGCGGTGAATCGCGATGCCGCACAACGGCCATGGTGCCGCTGTGGGTGCGACCGGCCCCAAGCGGGCGGACCCTGGGTTCCGATCGGAGTGCAAAGGTAGGCTCGGAAGGGTTCGATCCGAAGGTTTGTCGGCGCGCTGAAGGAGCAGGCATGCACTGTCCGTTCTGCCGGCACCCCGATTCCAGGGTCGTCGATTCGCGGGAGGCCGACGAGGGCCAGGCGATCAGGCGCCGCCGCTCATGCCCGGAGTGCGGCCGCCGGTTCACCACAGTGGAGACGGCGGTGCTCGCGGTGGTCAAACGCAGCGGCGCCACCGAGCCGTTCAGCCGCGACAAGGTGATCAAGGGCGTGCGGCGCGCCTGCCAGGGCCGGGATGTCGACGACGACGCGCTGATGCTGCTGGCACAGCAGGTCGAGGACACCGTCCGCGCGGCGGGATCGCCCGAAGTTCCCAGTAACGAGGTCGGGCTGGCCATCCTCGGCCCGCTGCGCGACCTCGACGAGGTCGCCTACCTGCGGTTCGCCTCGGTGTACCGGTCGTTCTCCTCGGCAGACGACTTCGAACGCGAGATCGAGGCGCTGCGGGCACACCGCCAGGTCCCGACGACGGGCTGACCGCCGAGCGTCAGTCGATCTGCCTGCTTCCGTCGTTGACGACCCGTCCGGTCACCCGCACCCAGCCGTCGTCGCTCCACTGCGTCTGAATGACCGAACCCTTGCCCTGCACGATGGTCAGGTCGCGGCTCAGGCGGTCGGTGATCCGCACCGCGGCCGCGCCGGTTGCCTCGTCCTCGGGGACGCCGAGACCCACGGCGAACATCCGCGAGCGCACGACGCCGTTGTCCCGGTCGGTCCACGCCCACAGGTAGTTCTCGACGTCGTCGGGGTAGTCGGCGGGGTCGGCGGCGAACAGTTCGTCGGTGGACTGCAGGTCGTAGATCGCGAAGTCCGGGGCCCACTCCGATCGGGCCCGCACCACGGTCTTATCGCCTTCGTAGGCCACCTGCACGACGCCGGCGGGCACCTGCAGCGTGTGGATGGGCCGACCGACGTCGCGCAGCCACCACGACGCTCCGACCGTCGGATGACCGGCGAAGGGCAGTTCGGTGGTGGGCGTGAAGATCCTGGCGTGCGCGGTGTTCGCGCCTGCGTCCGGTACATCGACGAATATCGTTTCGCTGTAACCCAATTCGGTGGCGATCCGCTGGCGGTCGGTGGGCTCCACAGTGCTCGCGTCGACCACGCCGAGAGGATTGCCGAACCTGCCGTACGCATCCGTGAAAACGCGGAGCACGGTCACGTCGATGGCCATGCGCCCGATGCTACGACGTGCCGCGGCGCCGCAGTTCAGGTGGCGCTGCGTTCGTCGCTGCCCATCGCATCGAGCACCGCCACGCGGGTACCCATCGATCCGCTGATGGTCTGCTCGCTGAGACCGTTGCGCAACAGCCCGCGCAGCAGTTCCTGATCGTGGGTGGCCGGCTCGGTCGTATCGATGAACCGCTCGACGATCTCCACGAAGCGGTCGGGGTCGTCGTGAAAGGGGAAGTGGCCGGAGCCGTCGAAGATCTCGAGCCGGGAGCCGGGCATCGCGGCATGGGCCAGTCGGGCATGGCTGACCGGGATCACCGAATCGTGGGATCCCCAAATCAACTGCACAGGAACGGATTCCGTCAAATAACATCGGTCCAGCATGGTGACCACCTGGCCGCGCCAGTCGACCACCGCGCGCAGGGTGCGCGCAAACGCAGAGGATGCGGTTGGTTCGGGCAGATCCTTGAGGATGCGCAGCATCTCGGGCAGGTCGCGGCCCAGTGTCGTCTTGCCGAGCGCAAGCCCGGCTACCTTTCCGGCGGCCTGCACGGCGGGCAGGACCAGTGGCAGCCGCAGCACCGCCAGCGCCTCGGTGCCCATAGGCATGGAGGCGATGCGCAGCGCGAAGTTGACGTCCTTGGTCACCCCGCCTGCGCCGACCAGAATGAGCCGGTCCACGAGTTGGGGGAACTGGTAGGCGAACTGCATCGCCACGCCGCCGCCGAGCGAGTGTCCGATCACGGTAACCCGGTCGATGTCCAGCACGCTGAGCAGGTCCCGCATCCCGTTCGCGTATGCCGCAACGGAGTAGTCGGCCCGCGGCTTGTCGGACTTCCCGTGGCCGAGCAGGTCTGGCGCGATGACCGTGAACCGCTGTGCGAGCGTCGATTGCACGCCGCTCCACGTGGTGGAGTTGTCGCCGATTCCGTGGATCAGCAGGATCGCCGGCCCGGACCCGGCGATCCGGTACGCGCGCCGATAACCGTGGATGGTGCGGAACTCCAGCGTGGGCGTGACTTCACGCACGGGCCGAAGATTGGCTTTTCGAGACTTCTTCGCCGTCATAGGGCCAACCTCGTTGTCTGGGCCGGGTTGCGGTCTAGCGACCGCCGTCCCCGTCTTGGAAGCCTTCTTTGCTCTTCTTGTCGCGGGCCTGCTGTGCGAGAAAGCGTTCGAACTCGGCCCCGAGCTCGTCACCGCTGGGCAGATCCTCGTCGCGGGCCAGCAGCGATTGGTTCTCCTGGGCTGCGATGAAGGCATCGTACTGGCGCTCCAGTGCGTCCACCACCTGAGCGACCTCGGTGCTCGAACTGACCTGTTCGGTCACTTTCGCGTGCACCACCGCGGCGGCCTCGGCGAGCGCGGCCAGTGGCAGCTGCAGTGAGCCGGACTTGGCCACCTGGGTGAGCAGCGCCTCGGCGGCGGCCGGATAGTCGGTTTGGGCGAGGTAGTGCGGCACGTGCACGGTGAAACCGACGGCGTCGTGTCCGTGCTGGGCCATCCGGTACTCCAGCAGATTCGACACGCTGCCCGGGACCTGCACCTCGCCGACCCACGGCGTGTGGTCGGCGATCAGCTCCTTGTTACTCGCGTGTGCGGTCAAAGTCATCGGCCGGGTGTGCGGCACTGCCATCGGGATGCTGCCGAGGCCGATCGTCTGCCGCACGTCGAGCCGCTCGGCGAGCAGCCGCACGGCGGTGATGAAACGCTCCCAGCGCAGGTCGGGCTCGAGACCCGCGAGCAGAAGAAACGGCGTCCCGACGCTGTCATGCAGGGCATAGAGACTGAGTTCGGGTTCCTCGTAGCTGGTGAAGTGGTCGGTCTTGAACGTCATCAGCGGCCGCCGCGATCGATAGTCGAGCAGTTCGTCGATGGCGAACGACGCGACCAGTTCGGTGTCCAGCGAGTTCTTCAGATGCTGGGCGGCCAACCGGATGGCGTGCCCGGCGTCGGAGAACCCCTCCAGCGCATGGATCAGCACCGGGCCGCGCCCGTCGGGCGCCGACAGCTGGGGAACCGGGAACTCCAGTTCGTACATTCCGCTCTGGTCAGGCACGTAACGCTCGTCGTGCTCTTCGCTGATCGGTCTCACCTCCTGAACGCCCCGACGTCCAGTGTCGCATTTGCCGCTGCGCGCCCGGTATCCACAGGGGAGGGCGTTGGGGCCGCACATCGGGCAAGATCGGTTTTCATGCGCGTATCTGCGGTGCTTGCGGTCGGCGTGCTGGCGGTGACTGCCGCCTGCGGCACAACCGCACCGCCGCAGGAACACCACACGAGCAGCAGGCCGCCCGCACCCACGAGGAAGTCGGCTGCACCGGTGCCGCCGGACGCGCGCGTCGGCGCGCTGTTCCTCGGCGCCGGGGAACTGCACACCTGCACCGCAGCAGTGCTGGACTCCGCGGGCGGCGACCTCATCGTCACCGCAGCGCACTGCGTCGCGCAGGACGTCGACACCACGTTCGTCGCAGGCTTCAAAGACTCCGCGGCCCCCGCCGACGTCTGGCGGGTCGACGCGGTCTACCTCGACCAGAGGTGGGTGCAGAACCAGGATCCCGCGGCGGACTTCGCGATTCTGCGAGTCGTGCGTGACGGCGGCGGAAGCATCGAAGCCGAGTCGGGCGGCGGCTTGACGATCGGCTCCGCGCCGAAACCCGGCACCGAGGTCAACGTGACCGGGTACGGGCTCGGCGTCGGCGGGGGGCCGATCGGCTGCAAGGGCCCGACCGAGATGGCACCTGGTGGCTTCCCTTCGCTTCCATGTGGTGGTTTGGTTGCCGGCACCAGCGGCTCGCCGTGGACGACAGGACCGACCATCATCGGACTGGTCGGTGGACTCGACGGCGGCGGATGCGACGAAAACATCTCCTACTCACCACCGTTCGATGACGGCATCCTCGCGCTGTTGACGCGCGCGGAAGCCGGCGGCCCCGCCGACACGGCGCCTGCGGTGTTCGACGACGACTGCTAGATCAGGTGCGGAACTGGCTCAACGCACGCAGCTTGTTCATCACGTCCAGCGCTGCGACCTTGTACGCCTCCGAGAACGTCGGATAGTTGAAGACCGCATCCACCAGATACTCGACGGTGCCGCCGCACCCCATCACGGCCTGACCGATGTGGACCAACTCGGTGGCGTTCGAACCGAAGATGTGGACCCCCAGCAGTCGCAGATCCTCGGTTGAGACAAGCAGTTTCAGCATGCCGTAGGAGTCACCTGCGATCTGTCCGCGGGCCAGCTCGCGGTAGCGCGACACACCGACCTCATATGGGACGGCGTCGCGGGTCAGGTCGACTTCCGTTGCGCCGACGTACGACACCTCCGGGATGGAGTAGATGCCGATCGGCTGCAGTTCGGTCATTCCCTTGGCCGGCTCGCCGAACGCGTGGTAGGCCGCCAACCTGCCCTGGTCCATCGAGGTGGCGGCCAGCGCGGGGAAGCCGATCACATCCCCGACGGCGTAGATGTGGTCGACCTTGGTCTGGAACTGGTCGTCGACGAAGATGCGTCCGCGGCTGTCGATCTCGAGACCGGCATTCTCGACGTCGAGATGTTCGGTCTGACCCTGTCGGCCCGCCGAGTACATCACCGTCTCGGCGGGGATCTGCTTGCCGCTGGCCAATGTCGTCACCGTGCCCGCCGCTCCGACGTCGACGGCCGTCACCTCCTCGCCGAAACGGAACGTCACCGCCAGGTCGCGCAGGTGGAACTTCAGGGCCTCGACGACTTCCGGGTCGCAGAAGTCCAGCATGCTGTCGCGCTTCTCCACCACGGTGACCTTGGTGCCGAGTGCGGCGAACATCGACGCGTACTCGATGCCGATCACACCCGCGCCCACCACCACCATCGACTGGGGGAGATGTTTCAGGTCCAGAATCCCGTCGGAGTCGAGCACCCGGCTCTCGTCGAACTCGACCCCCGCAGGGCGCGCAGGTTTGGTGCCGGTGGCGATGACGATGTATTCGCCTCGGACAGTGGTCCTTTCGCCGCGCGCCTGGTCGTCGACGCACACGGTGTGCTCGTCGAGGAAGCGTCCGTGGCCGGTGAACAGATCGATGCGGTTGCGCATCAGTTGGCTGCGTACCACGTCCTGCTCTTTGGTGATGACGTGTGAGGTGCGGGCCAGCAGGTCGGCAGGCGTGATCTTCTCCTTGACGCGGTAGCTGGCGCCGTAGAGCTCGCGCTGGCTCATCCCGGTCAGGTAAACCACCGCCTCGCGCAGCGTCTTGGAGGGGATGGTCCCCGTGTTCACGCAGACGCCACCGAGCATCCTGCCGCGCTCGATGACGGCCACGGACTTGCCGAGCTTTGCCGCGGCGATGGCGGCTTTCTGCCCGCCGGGGCCTGAACCGATGACGACGAGGTCGTACTCCAGCACCGAAGCCATATGTGAAGGTGTACGCCGATCGCGGCAATCTCGCATGCCGACGCGGTCAATAACCGATGAACAAATCGTCGTCGATGGATCGCGCGGCCGACTCCAGCGCGTTCGAGAGCGGACCGCACCGGCTGGTGAGACGATGACGGCGATGATCGGCTCGGGTCGGGTTCCGTGTGGTTGCAGGCGCTGCGTTGGCTGTCTCGTCATGTCGGCGGTGGCGATGTTGATCGGCGGTTGTGCTCATACCGTCACCGGGACCCCTTTGCCCGGCGACGTCGCGAGCCGTCCGGCCCAACCGATCTCGGTGACCGACCTGCTGATCGAACCGGCGCGTTTCCCCGCCCGATACCCTGCGGCCATGGTGCCCGCCAAAGACGTCGAACGCGCGCTGAACGAAATCGACGGGGTGGCAGCCGGATCCGACGTGACGCCGCCCGAGTGCGCACCGCTGCCCGTGCTGGCGGAGCAGAAGGCGGCGGTGCAGGGCACCGACGACGAGGGCGGTAGCCGGCTGATCGTCGCCGTCGTGCGCCCGGTCCCTTCGGTGCGTACCAGGGTCGCCCAGCTCGAAGACTGTTCGTCGTTCACCAGCGCGGCGGCGGGCGAGGTGGTCAAGGTGACTGTCGACCTGATGCCCGCCCCGCCGGTGGATGCCGACGACAGCTATGCGGTCGACCAGACGGTCACGTCGCGGTCTGGTAACGGCCAGACGAAGACGTTGACCCTCGTGGCGTTGATCGACGATGTCCAGGTGACGGCGTGTTGGCAGCAGAGCGGGTCGTCGGACGCCGCACCGGACACGCAGTCACTCGACATGCTGTTCAGCGACGCGGTGCTCAAGGTGCGTCGGGCGATCCCGCGCTAGCGACGATCGCTTTCGACCGCGGCGATGACGTCGTCGGAGGCTTCGCGGAAGACGGCGAGGCGCTCCGCCCCGAGGACGTCGACGAACAGTCGGCGGACCCGGGCGGCGTTGGCCGGCGCCGCGGACGCGATGGCGGCGGCGCCCGCATCGGTGAGGACGATGTGGGGATAGCGCACGTCTGTGCCTTCGGTGGTCTCGCGCGTGACGAGCCCGCGGCTCTCCATGCGGCGCAGGTGGTGTGAGAGCCTGCTCTTCTCCCACAGCGTCGCGCGGCCGAGTTCGTAGGCGCGCATCCGGCCACCCGGTGCCTCCGACAGGTTGACGAGGATCTCGAAATCGGAGCCCGACAGCCCGAACTCGCTTTGCAACTGGCTGATCAGGTGTCGTTCGAGCAGGTGGTGCATATCGACGAAGCTCCGCCACGCCCGCAGTTCGTCGTCATTTAGCACGTCGGCCATCCACCGAGTCTAGCCGATCGGGTTGACATATCAACTCAGTCGACTACCGTGAAGAGAGTTGACGGATCAACTCGTATCGAAGGAGGCCGCCTGATGGCAGCGTCGAGAAAACTGATTTCCGTGGTGGGAGCGACCGGATCACAGGGTGGAGGCCTCGTGCGGGCGATCCTGGCCGATCCGGACCAGCAGTTCAGCGTGCGCGCGTTGACCCGCAGCGCACAGTCCGCCGGTGCCCGCGAGCTTGTCGCGGCGGGTGCCGAGATCGTCGAGGCCGACCTCGACGACGGCTCCAGCTTGCGTCGGGCGTTCGACGGCGCCCACGGGGTGTTCCTGGTCACCAACTACTGGGCCGAACTCTCTGCCGAGGAAGAGGCCAGAAGGACCCGCGCCGGGCGGGAACTCGAGCAGGTCGACACCGCGGCGCTGGCCGCCAGGCAGGCCGGGGTGTCTCACGTGATCTGGTCCACGCTGGAGGACACGCGCGATTTCTTCGGCAGCGACGAGCGGGTGCCCACCGTCGACGGGCACTACAAGGTGCCGCACTTCGACGCCAAGGCCGAAGCCGATGGCGTGCTGCGCGAATACGACGTGCCGACGACGTTCCTGCGCACCACCTTGTTCTTCGAGGGATTCACCGGTGCACTGGCACCGTCACGAGGCGACGACGGCACGCTGAGACTCACTGTGCCGATCGCCGATCAACCGATGTCGGGCATAGCCGTCGTCGACATCGGGAGGACGGCGCTGCAGATCTTCAAGCGCGACAGCGAGTTCCTCGGTACGACGCTCAGCATCGCGGGTGACCATCTCACCGGCGAGCAGTACGCCGACGCGCTGAGCGACGCGTACGGCGAGCCCGTCGTCTACCAACCTCTGACCTGGGATGCGTTCCGCTCGCAGGGATTTCCCGGCGCGGTTGAGATGGGCAACATGTTCCAGTACTACGCCGAGAACTCCGCCCGCTTCGTCGGCGACCGCGACCTCGCGAAGGTACGCGAGATCAATCCCGACCTGCAGTCGTTCCGGGACTGGCTCGGCCGTCAGTCATCCCCAGTCGCATCTTGATCCACAGTTGTGCCGCTCGGCGCCCGGCACGCCGCCGACGAGTCGGTGAGGTCCTCGATCGTCGAGGGATGACGACATCGGATTCCGACTTTCGACTCAACCGACCCGGCACGCTGATCGCCGCCCTGCCCGCCGTGCTCGGCTTCGTACCAGAGAAATCGCTCGTTCTGGTGACGATCGACCGCGGCGAGTTGGGCTGCATTATGCGCGTTGACCTTTCGCCCGATCTTTTCGACACCGTCGGCCATGTCGCGGAGGTCGCCGCCGCGGCGCGGCCCGACGCGGCGATCGGCATCATCGTCGACGCCGAAGGGGCGGGCTGCCGATTGTGCAACGACGAGTACGAGGCCGTTCGTCGTGCTCTGTCGGACTCGTTGGACGACTACTCGATCGAGCTGATCGATTTCCACATCGTCGACGTGGTCGGCCCCGGCGGACGATGGCACTGTCCGGACGGCCGCTGGGGCAGCGTCGACGATCCGGCGGCCTCACCGCTGGCCGTGGCCGCGGTGCTGGACGGCCGGCGGCTCTACGCCAGGCGCGAAGAACTCCTCGAGGTCATTGAGGTCGTTGATGCGGACGCCAGCGCGGCGTTGGCCGAGGTGATCGACGCCGGCGACGACGGCCGCACCGACCCGGTTCGCGACATCAGGGAAGCGATGGCATCGGCGGCGCGGGTGGCAGCGGGGGAGCCGCTGTCGGAGGCCGTGACGGCCAAGCTGGCGCGCGCGTTGCTCGATCCGCAGATCCGTGACGTGCTCTACGCGCTGGCGGTCGGTGACGAGGCGGCCAACGCCGAGTCGCTGTGGGCGCTGCTGTCCCGCACGCTGCCTCCGCCGTGGCGAGTCGAAGCCCTGGTGTTGTTGGCCTTCTCGGCCTATGCGCGCGGCGACGGGCCGCTGGCCGGGGTGTCGCTGGAGGCGGCGCTGCGCTGCGACGCCACGCACCGGATGGCGGGCATGTTGGACACCGCGCTGCAATCGGGACTGCGCCCAGAACAGATCCGCGACCTCGCCGCGACGGGATATCGACTCGCAGGACAACTCGGTCTGAAATTACCGCGGCCGCGCGACTTCGGCAGGCGCGCAGGATGATCGAGCGGGTCAGACCTTTTCGACCTTCACGGCGTGGGCCATCGCGTGGGGCAGCTCGACCTGTTCGTGGCCCGGGATCACGATCATCACCCCGCCGTTGGGACCGGTCTCGACGGTCACGCGAGCGTTGGGGACGACGCCTGCGTCCTTGAGACGGGCGATGAGGTTGACGTCTCCCTGGACATGCTCGGTCAGTTGGCGCACCACAACGGCCACCGGGAAGCCTGCGGGCAGCTCGGTGAGCCGCACGAGGTTGCGGTCCTCGGCGCCGATGGATTCGCCGACACCCAGCTCGGACAGGCCGGGGATCGGGTTGCCGAACGGGGAGACGGTTGGGTTGTCGAGCACCTGCACCAGCCGGCGTTCGACATCCTCGCTCATCACGTGCTCCCACCGGCACGCCTCGGCGTGGACTTCCTCCCACGGCAGGCCGATCACGTCGACCAGCAGCCGCTCGGCCAGCCGGTGCTTGCGCATCACGGCGATGGCCAGCCCGCGGCCCTTGTCAGTGAGTTCCAGGTGCCGGTCGCCCGCCACGTGCAGCAGACCGTCGCGCTCCATCCGGGAGACGGTCTGACTCACCGTCGGGCCGCTCTGTTCGAGACGCTCGGCAATGCGCGCACGAAGAGGCACCACGCCCTCTTCTTCGAGGTCGTAAATGGTCCGCAGGTACATCTCGGTGGTGTCGACCAGATCGTTCATAGGCCACCCTTCTTCCGCCCAGAGTCTACCGGTCTAGCTGCGGGGATAACTGCTCTACGCGCGGCGCGTGCACGAGAAAAGGCC
>JAEZKH010000242.1 GCA_023415515.1 Actinomycetes bacterium | reverse complement strand
TCAGGCGGGCCGGTGGCTGTCGCCTTATCACGACACGATGATCGACCACGACCGCAATGTCGGCACCCTGCTGGATCTGGTCGACGAACTGGGGATCGCCGAGGACACCATCGTGGTCTATTCCACGGACAACGGCCCCCACGCCAACAGTTGGCCCGACGGTGCGACGACCCCGTTCCGCAGCGAGAAGGCCACCAACTGGGAAGGCGCGTTCCGGATACCGGAGATGATCCGCTGGCCTGGAAAGATCAAGCCCCGCAGCGTTTCCAACGAAATCATCCAACACCACGACTGGCTGCCGACGTTCCTGGCCGCGGCCGGCGTGCCGGATATCGTGGACAGGCTCAAGCAGGGTCATGAGGCCGGTGCCGACGGTGCCACGACGTACAAGGTGCACATCGACGGATACAACCTGCTGCCCTACCTGACCGGCGAAGTCGACAAGAGCCCGCGGCGAGGAATGATCTACTTCTCCGACGACGGGGACGTCCTCGGCATCCGGGCGGAGAACTGGAAGATCGTCTTCATGGAGCAACGCTGCCCCGGCACGTTGCAGGTCTGGTTCGAGCCGTTCGTCCCGCTGCGGGCGCCCAAGCTGTTCAATCTCCGCACGGATCCACTCGAAAGAGCGGACATCACGTCGAACACATACTGGGACTGGACGATTGACCGTTTGTACCTGATGCTCTACGGCTCGGCCATCGCCACGCAGTTCCTCGAGACCTTCAAGGAGTTCCCACCGCGGCAGGAGCCGGCCTCGTTCACCATCGACCACGCGGTCGAGGAGCTGAACAAATTCCTGGCCTCGCGGGGCGGCTGAGTGTGGCCGACCTTCCCTCATGGAACGACGGGCCGACGAAGGCAGGCATCGTCGACTTCGTCGGTCGTGTCAGCGCCGAGGTTCCCCCGGAAGAACGCGTCGCGGTCTTCGACAACGACGGCACACTGTGGTGTGAGAAGCCTGCCTACATTCAGCTGGACTTCCTGGTCCGCAGGCTTGCCGAGCAGGCCGCTGCCGACCCGTCGCGCAAGGACAGGCAGCCATACAAGGCCGCGGTCGAAGGCGACCTGGGGTGGTTCGGTGACGCTGTCACCGCGCATTACAACGGCGACGACTCCGCAGTGGAAGTGCTTGCCGGCGGCATACTCTCGGCCTACGCCGGCCTGACGGTCGAGGAACATGCGGACCGTGTGAAGGCGTTCTTCTCAGACGGTTTGCATCCAACCCTCGGCAGGCCGTACACCGCGTGCGGGTATGCACCGATGGTCGAACTCCTGCGCTATCTGGAGTCCAATGACTTCACCACCTACATCGCCTCGGGCGGCGGGCGGGACTTCATGCGGCCCGTCACGATGCAGATGTACGGCATCCCGCCGGAGCGGGTGATCGGCAGTTCGGTGGGCCTGGACTACGTCGACGGACACCTGCGCACCACGGCGAAGCCGGAATTCCTCGACGACGGACCGGTCAAGCCGGTGCGGATCTGGGGCCGCACCGGGCGGCGGCCGATCTTCGCGGCGGGCAATTCCAACGGCGACATCCAGATGCTCGAACACACCGCGGCGGGACCCGGCCCGTCGATGTGCATGCTTGTGCTGCACGACGACGCAGACCGTGAATTCGCCTACGTCGCAGGCGCGGAGAAGTCGCTCGACGAGGCGAAGTCGAGCGGTTGGACCGTCGTCAGCATGAGGAACGACTGGACCACCGTCTTCCATGACTGAGCCCCCCACGCCCAAACCAACATTTGGGCGCGAAAGTACGAGTGAAGCCCGCCAGAACGTCAATCTCGGCGCGGAGTTGGTCCGCGTTCCCGCGCAAACCGCAGTCGTGGGATCCGATGACCATTACCCCGAGGAGCGCCCCGCGCGCACCGTCAGCATCGACGAGTTCCTGATCCAACGCACCGCGGTGACCAATATGCGATTCGCCGAATTCGTCGACGCCACAGGCTATGTCACCGTCGCCGAGCGACCGCTGAACCCGGCGGACTATCCCGATGCGCCGGCGGAGAACCTGCAGCCAGGCTCGATGGTGTTCACCCGCACGCAGGGTCCCGTCGATCTGCGCCATCTCAGCCAGTGGTGGGCGTGGACGCCCGGCGCGTCGTGGCGACATCCGGTAGGACCGCATTCGTCCATCGACAAGCGCGCCGGCCACCCGGTGGTGCACGTCGCCTACGAGGACGCCGAGGCGTACGCCCAGTGGGCGGGTCTGACGTTGCCGACGGAGGCGGAGTGGGAGGTCGCGGCGCGCGGCGGCCTGACGTCGGCGACATACACCTGGGGCGACGACCCCGAGCAGCCGGACCAGCGGCTGGCCAACTACTGGCACGGCGACTTCCCGTGGCGCCCCGAACCCGGGTACGGCCGCACCGCGCCCGTCGGGAGCTTCCCGGCCAACGGCTACGGCCTGTTCGACATGGCGGGCAACGTCTGGGAGTGGACCGCGGACTGGTACGCCGACACGAGGGCCGGCGACCCATGTTGCGAGGCGGCCAGTTACGACGCGCGGCAGCCGCAGTTCCGGGTGCCACGCAAGGTCATCAAGGGCGGCTCGTTTCTGTGCGCGGACACCTATTGCCTGAGGTATCGACCCGCCGCCCGGCGACCGCAGATGATCGACACCGGCATGAGCCATATCGGCTTTCGCTGCATCACCCGGTCAGCGCCTGCAAAGATGAAGCCGTGAAGGACGACGGCCTGTTCGCATTGTTCGACGGTCCCACGAAGACGGCCCGCTGCGGGCTCGACATGGTTCCCGCCTTGGCGGCCAGAGGAATTCGCATCCGCGCCGGGGCGCGCATCGGTGCGCTGGCAGACGCCGACGAGGTGCTCAAGGGCATCGGCGAGGAGGTCGAGGTCTTCCGGGCGTCCTCACCCGCCCACCCCTAGCCGCGAACGTTCCTTACCCATCCAGAATCGGGCGAAATTTCGACCGGTACGGAACGTTCGCGGGAGTCAGGTCAGGCTTCGGCAGCCTTCTTGATCGCCGCGAGCGTGGCCGGTATCCCGGTACGCGCCGCCTCGGTGCGTTGCCGGATCTGGGCCTCCGCGTCGGCGCCGAAGCGTTCATGAAACCCCGCGATGCCCGCGGGCAGGAACTCCCACGACTCGGTGAGCCTGGTGCCGTCGCCGTCCGGCTCGAAGTCGTACTGCCAATGCACCCACCCTTTGTTGACCTGCCAGGCGAACCTGCGGCCGGGGTCGGCGGCGACGATCCGACTCCGCGTCTCCCACGTCCGCTCCGGTGTCTCGTTGCGGCCGGTGAACCACGCGCCGACGCGCGGGCCGTCACCCTCGTCCCACCAACACGCCTTGCAGATCGGGCTCCACTCGCCCATCCGCGTCACGTCGGACACCAGCGCATACAACGCCTCGGGTGCCGCCGCGACATGAACCGACTCCGACATCTTCAGATCTGTCACAGACCGAGTGTGGCAGAGCGCTAAGTTGGAACACGTTCCACCGCCGTCGAAAGGTCAACTGGATGAGCAACGGCAGTGACCGGTTCGCCGTCGTGATCGGCGCCGCGTCCGGGATCGGCTGGGCGACCGCACGCGCGCTGGCCGCCGACGGCTGCCGGGTTACGCTGGCCGATCGCAATGGCGACGGCGCCCACGCCAGAGCGGACGAGCTCGGCGATCCGCACACCGCCGCAGAGGTCGACGTCACCGACGAGGCGGCGGTGCGCAGGCTCTTCGACCGGATCGGTCCCGTCGACGTCGTGGTGAACTGCGCGGGTTTCGGCAGCCTCGGGCTCATCACCGACCTGGCGGTCGACGAGTTCCGCTCGGTCGTCGACGTCTGTCTCACCGGTTCGTTCATCGTCGCCAAGTACGCAGGCCAGAATTTGCGCGAAGGCGGCTCGCTGGTGACGATCAGCTCGCTCAACGGGCGCCAGCCCGCGATCGGGATGAGCGCGTACTGCGCGGCCAAGGCGGGCGTGTCGATGCTCACCCAGGTCGCCGCACTCGAGCTCGGACGCAAGGGCATTCGCGTCAACGCCGTCTCGCCCGGATTCGTCGAGACCCCGTTGACCGAAGGGTCCGCGCTGATCCCCGGTCTCGTCGAGGACTACGCCGAGAACAGCGCGCTCGGACGCATCGGGCAGCCGGAGGAAGTCGCCGACGCAGTGGTGTTCCTGTGCTCGCCCAAGTCCGGGTGGCTGACCGGCGAGGTGCTCGACCTCAACGGCGGGGCGCACCTCAAGCGCTATCCCGATGTGCTCGGCCACGTCATGAAGCTCACGGCGCAGTGACCGGGTTCACCGGCAAGCATGCGCTCGTCACCGGCGCAGGATCCGGCATCGGCGCCGCGCTGTGCCGTGCGCTCGTCGCCGCGGGAGCCGACGTCGTGTGCACCGACATCGACGGCGACGCCGCCGAGCGCACCGCATCGTCGCTCGGCGGTCGCGCCCGCCACGCCCGCCTCGACGTCACCGACGCCGAGGCGGTGCAGACAGCAGTGGACGACGTCGTCGATCGCGGCGGCAGGCTGGATCTGATGTTCAACAATGCGGGCATCGTGTGGGGCGGTGACACCGAGCTGCTGACCCTCGACCAGTGGAACGCGATCATCGACGTGAACGTCCGTGGTGTCGTACACGGCGTGCGGGCGGCCTATCCCCAGATGATCAGCCAGGGCGCCGGCCACATCGTCAACACCGCATCGATGGCCGGGCTCACCGCAGCGGGACAGATCACCAGCTACGTGATGACCAAACATGCGATCGTCGGGCTGTCCCTGGCGCTGCGGTCGGAGGCGGCGGCCCACGGCATCGGTGTGCTGGCCGTCTGCCCCTCGGCCATCGAGACGCCGCTCCTCGACAAGGGTGCGATCGGCGGCTTCGACGGTCGCAATTACTTCTTGCAGGGCGGGCGTTCGAAGGCGGCCTATCCCGCCGACCGGCTGGCGCGCGACACGCTGAAGGCGGTGGAACGCAACAAGGCGCTGCTGGTCAGGCCTCGCAGCGCGCACGCCCAGTGGCTCTTCGCGCGGCTCGCGCCCGGGTTGATGCAGCGGGCGTCCATCCAGTTCATCGCCGGCCAACGATCTCACCAGGCCCGGGCCCGCACCCAGACGCCGTAGAGCAAATCGGGCGGGCGGGCGGACAACCTGGCTACGGTAGGCCAGTGGCCGCAATGAAGACCGAGTTCACGCTGACCCAGAGGCGTGCGCTGGCGGTCGCGACCGTCATCGCGATCCTGTTCGCCGCGTACTTCCTGCGGCAGTATTTCGTTCTGATCGTCGTCGCGGCCGTGGTCGCCTACCTGTTCAGCCCGCTGTACAACCGGCTCAACAAGCGGATGGGCACCGGGTTGTCGGCGACGCTGACGCTGTTGGCCGCGTTCGCGAGCGTGATCGTGCCCGTCGGGTTGATCGTGCTGATCGCCGTCGTGCAGATCACCGAGATGGTGCGAAGCGTCGCCGACTGGGTTGCGAAGACCGACCTTTCGACGCTCGGCGACAAGACGCTCAAGGTCGTCAACGAACTGCTCGCACGGGCGCCGTTCGTCGACGTCACGGTGACCCCGGAGATGCTCAGGAAGGGCGTGACGACCGTCGCGCAGAGCGGCGGCCAGTGGCTGCTGCACACGCTTCAGGGCGCCGCGGGCGGGCTGGTGGGCGCGATCACCGGCGCCATTCTCTTTCTCTACGTGTTCATTTCGCTGCTGACCAACGCCGCCGCCGTCAGGCGATTGCTCGGCCAGCTCAACCCGCTAGGCGAGGAGGTCACCGACCTGTACCTGGCCAAGATGGGCGCGATGGTCAACGGCACCGTCCGTGGGCAATTCATCATCGCTGTCTTTCAGGGTGTCGCGGGCGCGATCTCCATCTACATCGGCGGCTTCCACAACGGGTTCTTCATCTTCGCAATACTGTTGACCGCACTGTCGGTCATCCCGCTCGGCAGCGGTGTCATCACGATCCCTTTCGGTATTGGAATGATGTTGTTCGGCAACGTGTTCGGCGGCATCTTCGTGATTCTGTTTCACGTCATCGTGGTGACGAACATCGACAACTTCCTACGCCCCATCCTGGTGCCCCGCGAGGCCAGGCTCGACGCCGCGCTCATGCTGCTGTCGGTGTTCGCGGGCATCACGATGTTCGGGGCGTTCGGCATCGTGATCGGCCCGGTGCTGATGATCGTGGTCGTCACGACGATCAGCGTCTATCTCGCGGTGTACAAGGGCGTTCCACTCGAGCAGCACGACGACGACGAGACGGAGAAGTCGAAGAAGAACAAGCGGCGGATGGGATGGCTGGCCCGGCGGGCCAGGAAATCCGACGCCGAAGCGCCGCAAACCACCGACGACACGGCTGTCAGCCCGGACGAAGACGAGCAGGAAGCCGCTAAACCAAACGCTCCCTGAGGAATTCGACGACGCGCTTGCGGGCCTCGTAGGCGGGATGGCCGTCGCGCTCCCGGACCTCGAGCGTCAGCACCGAGTGCGCCCTCTTCGAGAAGCCATACTCGTTGCCCTTCTTCGAATCGATCTCGATGACCTCGAACGCATCGCCCAAGCGGTCCTTGAGCGTCTTGAACCTCGCAGCCGGTGACACCGGATCCTCGCTGAAGCGCAGCCCGAGAGCACACAGACCTTCTTCGGCGGCCCGTTTCTCGACGACCTTCAATTCCGCCTCCGAGAGCCCGGGATCGCGACGGTGTCTCGCCGTCAACCCCAGTGGCAGCGACGGTTGGCTCAGCACCGGAGCGATGACGCTGTCGTCCACCGCCGCGGCGAGGGCGAACCCGCCGCTCCAGCACTCGCCGATCACTCCGACGCCCTCGCCCGGCGTCTGCTCGTTGAGATCGCGGGCCAGCGCACGAAGATAGTGTGCAACGGGCCGGTCGGCGTTCGTCGCGAACGCAGCGAATTCCTTTGCCACACAACCTCGCAGCATCACCGGGATCGCGCCCGGCCGCATCGCCGCCGCGCCGGGTGTGCCATACAGCGACGGGCACGCGACGGTGAAGCCGTTGTCCACGAGATGATTCCCCAGGGCGAGCACGTTCGGGCTGATGCCGGGCATTTCGGGGATCAGCACGACGCCGGGACCTTCGCCCTTGCGATAGACGTCGTGTGTGTAGCCCGCGGCCGTGAACGGCTCTGCGGTCCATCCGGTGAGGTCGGCTTCCGGAGCCGCCCGGCCGGCGACATCAGGGTCCGGAGCCGCCCGGCCGGCGACATCAGGGTCCGGAGCCGCCCGGCCGGCGACATCAGGGTCCGGAGCCGCCCGGCCGGCGACATC
>JAEZKH010000182.1 GCA_023415515.1 Actinomycetes bacterium | reverse complement strand
GGACCGTAATAAGCGGCGATCGATTCGAGTCGGCTGTCGCCGTAATTGGTACCCAGCCTGACGTCGGGGCGCCCGTGCGAATTCATGTACTGGGCGGCGATCTCGCCCTCGAAGACATTCTTGAAGTAGTCCGGCAGGGCGAAGAGCACGTAGAAGAAATGCGCCATGTCGACGACATTGTCGATGATCTCGCGGCAGTTCGAGCCCTCGATCACGATCCGGTTCCAGGTCCAGTCGGTCCACTCCTCGGACCCGACCTCGGCGAGTTCCGGGATGATGACCTCATCCGGCGGCGGGTTGCCCTCGGGGTCGTTGTAGACGAAGACCTGGCCGTTGCGGACCATGGACGGCCACGAGCGGGTCTTGGCGAGCTTGGGGTTGCGCTTGGCGTACGGGACGCCGGCACAGCGGCCGTTGCCCTTCCACAGCCAGCCGTGGAACGGGCAGGCGACGTTGTCGCCGGACAGCTTGCCCTGGGACAGGTCGCCGCCCATGTGCCGGCAGTAGGCGTCGAGGATGTTCAGCTCGCCCTTGGTGTCGACCCAGACGACGAGCTTGGTGCCGAAGACCTGAACGGAGTGCGGCGTGCCGTCGTCGAACACGCTGAACAGACCCAGGCAATGCCACCCGCGGGCGAACCGGGTGGGCGGTGCGCCGGTGTCGATCTCCCGGATACCCACCTCGGCGTCGTCGGACGAACCGGGGGTGTTCGGGGTCATCGTGCCGGGTGCTGGTGACATGTGCCCTCTCCTGTCTGTGGCTGGTGTCGCGTCGAACCTTGCCACCAATACTAGAACACGTTTCAAATCCTGTGGGTGGATCGCCGCCCAGATCGCGGATCAGTGCTGTACATGGGCATAGAGTCCCGGTGCTCGACAGAAATGAGAACGTGTTCTAATCTCGAACTCGATGAGTAAGCGGCCGGCGCTGTCCGGCCGAGGTAGAGACAGGTAGGAGCAGGCGAGATGCCAGCACAACGGAGCGAAGCCGCCGAGCAGGTCCTGGAGAAGATCAACGCGCTGCTCCCGGAGATCGAGCAGCGGGCGCAGGCCACCGAGGACCTGCGCCGGATCCCCGAGGAGACCGTGTCCAGCCTCGAGACGGCCGGCTTCTTCAAACTGATGCAGCCCGAGCAGTGGGGTGGATACCAGGTCGATCCGGTGACGTTCTACGAGGCCGTGCGGCGCATCGCCTCGGCCTGCGGGTCGACGGGTTGGGTGTCGGGCATCATCGGCATCCACAACTGGCACCTCGCGCTCTTCGACCAGCAGGCGCAGGAGGATGTCTGGGGCAAGGATCCCAACGTCCGCATCTCGTCGTCGTATGCGCCGATGGGCATGGGTGAGGTCGTCGACGGCGGCTACAAGGTCAACGGTTCGTGGGCCTGGTCGTCGGGTTGCGACACCGCCGACTGGGTGTTCGTCGGTGGACCGGTCATCAAGAACGGCAAGCCGGTCGACTTCGTCAGCTTCCTGATCCCGCGCGAGGACTACACGATCAAGGACGTCTGGAACGTCGTCGGTCTGCGCGGCACCGGCTCCAACACCATCGACGTCAAGGACGTCTTCGTCCCCCGTCACCGCATGCTGAGCATGCGCACCATGTCGATGGGGCAGAGCCCGGGTCTCGAGCAGAACGCCGCACCGGTCTACAAGATGCCCTGGGGCACAATTCATCCCAGCACCATCGCGACCCCGATCGTGGGCATGGCCTACGGCGCCTACGACGCCCACGTCGAGCACCAGGGCAAGCGCGTGCGCGCGGCCTACGCCGGCGAGAAGGCCAAGGACGATCCGTTCGCCAAGGTCCGGATCGCCGAAGCGGCCAGCGACATCGACGCCGCCTGGACGCAGCTGTCGGGCAACCTGGCGGCCGAGTACGCGCTGCTGCTGGCCGGGGAGGACATCCCGCTGGAGCTGCGCGCCAAGGCCCGCCGCGACCAGGTGCGCGCCACCCAGCGCGCGATCGCGTCCATCGACCGGCTCTTCGAGAGCGCCGGCGCCACCGCCCTGGGCACCGACACCGCGCTGCAGCGGTTCTGGCGCGACGCCCACGCCGGCCGGGTGCACGCCGCCAACGACGCCGAGCGGGCCTACGTGATGTTCGGCAACCAGGAGTTCGGGCTGCCGCTCGGCGACACGATGGTGTAACTGGCCGGCCGATGACGTCCTTCATTCAGGAAGTGGAGTCGCAGCGCGAGCTGACCTTCGAATCCACTTCCCGCTACGCGCAGGTCCGCGACGACATGCGCCTGCACTTTCACGAGGCGGGCGTCGGGAATCCGCAGACCGTCGTGCTGCTGCACGGCGGTGGGCCGGGCGCGTCGAGTTGGTCGAACTTCTCCCGCAACATCGGGGTGCTGGCGCGGCACTTTCACGTGCTCGCCGTCGACCAGCCCGGCTACGGCCACTCCGACAAGCACGCCGAGCATGAGCAGTACAACCGTTACAGCGCAACGGCTTTGCTCAACCTGTTCGATCATCTCAAGATCGAACGCGCTGCCCTGGTTGGTAATTCGCTCGGCGGCGGCACCGCGGTCCGCTTCGCGCTGGACAACCCCGAGCGGGCCGGCCGGCTGGTGTTGATGGGGCCGGGCGGGCTTTCGGTGAACCTGTTCGCGCCCGACCCCACCGAGGGGGTGAAGCTGCTCGGCCGCTTCACCGCCGACCCGACGCGCGAGAACATGGAGAAATTCCTGCGCATCATGGTCTACGACCAGAAGCTGATCACCCAGGAGCTGGTCGAGGAACGCTTCGCGATCGCGAGCACACCCGAGTCGCTGGCCGCGGCGCGGGCGATGGGGAAGTCGTTCGCCGGAGCCGATTTCGAGCTCGGCATGATGTGGCGCGACGTGTACAAGCTGCGTCAGCGCGTGCTGTTGATCTGGGGCCGCGAGGACCGGGTCAACCCGTTGGACGGCGCACTGGTGGCGCTCAAGCAGATCCCGCGCGTGCAGCTGCACGTTTTCGGGCAATGTGGACATTGGGCTCAGTTGGAGAAGTTCGACGAGTTCAACAAACTGACTGTCGATTTCCTCGGAGGTGGGGCATGACGCTCAAGGCGCTCGGCTACATGCGAATTGAGGCCACCGACGTGGCGGCCTGGCGGGAGTTCGGCACCAAGGTGCTGGGCATGGTGGAAGGCGACGGGGCCATCCCCGACGCGCTCTACCTACGGATGGACGAATTCGCCGCGCGCTTGGTAATCGTGCCCGGCGACCGGGACCGGTTGCTGGTGTCGGGCTGGGAGGTCGCCGACGCGGCGGGCCTGCAGAGCCTGCGCGAGACGCTGGCCAAGGCGGGCGTCGACTTCGCCGAGGGCACCCGCGAGGAGAAGTCCGAACGACGGGTCGAGGGGCTGATCCGGTTCTCCGATCCCGCCGGCAACGTCCTCGAGGCGTTCCACGGCGCGCAGTACCTGGGCCGCCGGTTCGTCAGCCCGTACGGCCACAAGTTCGTCACCGGCGAACAGGGCCTCGGTCACGTCGTACTCACCTGCGATGACGACGCCGCCGCGCAGGCGTTCTACCAGGACGTGCTGGGCTTCCGGCTGCGCGACTCGATGAGCCTGCCGCCGCAGATCGCCGGCCGCCCCGCCGACGGCGATCCGGTGTGGCTGCGGTTCTACGGCTGCAATCCGCGTCACCACGCGCTGGCCTTCATGCCGATGCCCAACCCGACCGGCATCGTGCACCTGATGGTCGAGGTGGAGAACTCCGA
>JAEZKH010000177.1 GCA_023415515.1 Actinomycetes bacterium | reverse complement strand
GCGCAGGGTACTTCACGTGGAGCGGTGTCGAGGTTGCTCACCACTGCGAGCGTACTCGCCGGCGGGCCGGCTCAGGCTGCGAGCGGCCGGGTCATCGCCGAGCGGATCAGCGCGAAGTCGGGCTCCTCGATCCGGAACACCCCGAATCGGAACTTGTAGCCCCAGCGCTTGGTGTCGACGATGAAGTCCAGCTGGTCCAGCAGCGGCCGGATCGGCGTCGCCGTGCAGGGCAGGAACTCCATCGCCCGCCGCCACGGGCCGTCGGGCTGGTCCTGGTAGGGCTCGTCATCGACGATCCGTCCGAGTGCGGTGAACGCCTGCAGCGGTTCGCCGTGCTCGAGCGCGGTTTTCGGTGAGTAGAAGACGATCCAGTCGCCACGCTGCATCGTGCGCAGCAGGTGCGGCTTGCCGTGATTGGCCTGCGTGAAGCCGCCGGCGACGCCACGCTGCACGTGATCGGCGCTGACGGTATTGATCCAGTACGTCATGGGCTCACGCTAGGTCGGGGGTACGACAGTTCGGCGGGTCGGCGGGCGGCGCTGCCCCGTCAGTCGGCGCGGGCGTCCGACGACGGACCGCGGCCGTCGGCGGAGATGTCCGGTGCGAACATCTCCGGGCTCATCGAGGGGTCGACCGGCTCCGGAACGGCCACGTCGGTGTCGGCGGCGGTCTTAACGACCCGGCGGTCGGAGCGCCAATCCCGCACCAGCAGCAGGATGCCGAGGGCGGCCAGCGCGATCACACCCACCGCGACGAAGGTGCTGTCGGTCAGGATCGCCACCAGAAGCGCGACCAGCCCGGCCAGGGCCACCATCACCACGATCCGCACGGACCCGCCTTCCGTCGTCAGCCAGTGCTCACAGTTCTATCCGGATACCCACCGCACCGACGGGAACTACCGCGTTCAGCGCGTCGCCGCGGCGGCCACCGGAGCGGCGGTCAGCATCGCGGCCAGCATCGTCACGATCTCCTCGAGGCTGTCCTCGGAGTCGTCGTCGGCGCCGCCGGACTCGACCTGCCGTTCGTGGTCGGCCAGCAGCGCGAACATCGCGGTTGCGACGGCGCCGACCCGGCCCTCCCGGGCGCTGCGTTCCTTGAGCGGGACCAGCCGGGCCAGCGCGTCGAGGATGCGCGGCCAGGCCGACTCCTCCGGGCTTTGCGGTTCGCGGTTCAGCCGGATGCGCACCACCTCGAGGAACCGGGCGTAGTGCGTGCCCTCGCTGTGGAAGAACGGCCCGACCAGGATGCGCAGCACCGCGTGTGCGTCGGCCATCTGGTCGTCGGACATGTGGTCCAGCAGCGCCTGCCGCTCGACCTCCATCGGAACCAGTCGGCGGGCCACCACCGCGTCGATGAGGTCCTGGCGGCTGCGGAAGTAGTAGTTGACCGCCGAGTTGTTGCGTTGGCCGGCCGCCTTGGCGATCTCGCGCAGCGGCACCTCGAAGCCGTGCTCGGCGATCAGCCGTTCGGCGGCGTCGAGCAACTCGGCTCGAGATCGGGTGCCGCGGTCCACGTGGAGCAGTCTAAATGCACGCTAGGCAGATTTAAGCACTTGTGCTTAAATTGAGCCCGGGTGCTGTTTGTTGTTCAGACCAGAGCGAGAAGGATGCGCCACATGACCGAGATCCGGGAGATCGACACCGGCACGCCGATGACGCGGTTCGCGCGCGGTTGGCACTGCCTGGGACTGGCCGAGAATTTCCGCGACGGCAAGCCGCACGGCATCCAGGCCTTCGGCGGCAAGCTCGTGGTGTACGCCGATTCCAAGGGCGACATTCACGTGCTCGACGGCTACTGCCGGCATCTGGGCGCCGACCTTGCGATGGGTTCGGTCAAGGGCGACAACATCGCCTGCGCCTTCCACGACTGGCGCTGGAACGGTGCGACCGGACGGTGCGTCGAGATCCCCTACGCCCGTCGCGTGCCCAAGCTCGCCCGCACCCGCAAGTGGCAGACCCTTGAGGTCAACGGGCAGCTGCTGGTGTGGCACGACCCCGAAGGCTCGACCCCGTCGGACGAGCTCAACCCGCCGACGATCGAGGGCATGGGCACCGACCAGTGGTCGAAGTGGACCTGGAACTCGATCCTGATCGAGGGTGCGCACTGCCGCGAGATCGTCGACAACAACGTCGACATGGCGCACTTCTTCTACATCCACTACGCCTACCCGACGTACTCCAAGAACGTCTTCGAGGGCCACACCGCCAGCCAGTTCATGGAATCCAAAGGGCGCCAAGACTTCACCGAGCACCCGGAGCGGCTGTGGGAGGGCACCAAGCTGCGCTCGGAGGCCACCTATTTCGGCCCGGCGTACATGATCAACTGGTTGCACAACGACCTCGCACCGGACTTCACCATCAACTCGGTGCTGATCAACTGCCATTACCCGATCAGCCAGAACTCGTTCATGCTGCAGTTCGGCGTCTCCGTCGAGGTGCCGGCGGGCATGACCAAGGAGAAGGCCGACAAGCTCGCGCAGTCGTATTCCAAGGTCTACGAAGTGGGCTTCCTGCAGGACGTGGAGATCTGGAAGCACAAGACCCGGATCGAGAACCCGCTGTTGTGCGAGGAGGACGGGGCGCTCTACCAGTACCGACGGTGGTACGAGCAGTTCTACGTCGACGCCGCCGACGTCACCCCGGACATGACCAACCGGTTCGAGCTCGAGGTCGACACCACGCACGCCTACGATGTGTGGCAGCGCGAGGTGGACGACAACCTCCAAAAGCGCGCCGAGGCAACACTATCCGGCTAGGCCGGATCAATGGCGGAAGCCCGGCTAGGCCGGATCGATGGCGGAGGCCCGGCTAGGCCGGATCAATGGCGGAGGCCCGGCTAGGCCGCGGTGCGCGGCCGGCCCAGCGGGAGATGAACGACGGTCGCGACGTGTTCGGGTAGCGCCTCGCTGCGGGCCAGCAGTTCGGCGCTCTCGGGCAGTTCGCGTGGGTTGAGCCGGCCGTCGGCGATCCGCCGCAGCACGTCGTGGGCGTGCGCG
>JAEZKH010000213.1 GCA_023415515.1 Actinomycetes bacterium | reverse complement strand
GAAGTCGGCTGGTGTGACCATCTGATCCTCGCCGCGCCCTTGACCCCGTCGACGCGCGGGCTCGTCGACGAGACGGTTCTCGCCGCGATGAAGTCCGACGCGCACCTGGTGAACATCGCCAGGGGACCGGTGGTCGACGAGGCCGCCCTGCTTGCGGCGCTACGCGAAGGGCGGATCGGCGGCGCGACGCTCGACGTCTTCGACACCGAACCGCTGCCGCCCGGTCATCCGTTGTGGGATACGCCGAACGTCGTTGTCACCGCGCATATGTCGGCCGACGCGGTCGGCTGGCGCGAGACCCTTGCGGCGCAGTTCGCGACCAACGTCCGGCGGTGGCTGGCGGGCGAGCCACTGCTGAACGTGGTTGACAAGAAGCTCGGATACGTGTCGACGGGAGCGTCTACGTGATCGCGTCGGCGACCGACCTCATCGAGGGCTACCGCAACGGAACCATCTCGCCCGTCGAGGCGACCGAGGCGGTGCTGGCGGCGATCGACGGCTACGACGAGCGGGTGAACGCCTTCGTCCTCGTCGACCACGAGGGTGCGCTCGCCGCGGCCAAGGAGTCCGAGGCCCGCTGGCGGGCCGGCGAACCGCTCGGACCCGGCGACGGCGTGCCGACGTCGATCAAGGACGCGCTGTGGACGCGCGGTTGGCCGACGTTGCGGGGCAGTGAACTGATCGACGCGGCGGGCCCGTGGGACGAGGACGCACCGTGTGTGGCGCGCCTGCGCGAGACGGGCGCCGTCATCGTCGGCAAGACGACCACGCCCGAGTACTCCTGGAAGGGCGTCACCGACTCGATTCGGCACGGCCCAACGGGCAATCCGTGGGACCCGACCAAGACGGCGGGCGGATCCAGCGGCGGCAGCGCAGCGGCGGTCGGACTCGGCATGGGCCCGTGGTCGGTCGGCACCGACGGCGGTGGTTCGGTCCGTATCCCGGCCGCGTTCACCGGGACGGTGGCGTTGAAGCCGACCTACGGGCAGGTGCCGTTCTATCCGCCGAGCCCGTTCGGAACGCTGTCACATGCGGGCCCGATGACCCGGACCGTGCGCGATGCGGCGGCGCTGATGGACGTCATCACCGGGTTCGATGCGCGTGACTGGGCGGCGATGCCGACTCCTGCGACGTCCTATCTGGCCGGACTCGATAGCGGGGTGGCCGGTTTACGCATCGGATATTCCCCGAATCTTGGCTTCGTGCAGAATGATTCGGAGGTCGACGCCGCCGTGCGAGCGGCCGTCGACGTGCTCGCGAGCGTCGGCGCGCAGGTCGACGACGTGGACCCGGGGTTCGGCGACCCGGTGGAGGCCTTCCACGTGTTGTGGTTCACCGGCGAGGCCAAGGTGCTGTCGGCTTTCGGCGCACTCGAGGACCTCGCCGACCGGATCGATCCCGGATTGCACCGGACGGCGTCGATCGGAGCGACGTTGTCGGCCGCGGACTATCTGGACGCGATGGCCGTGCGAATGCACCTCGGTGCGCTGATGGGCCGGTTCCATCAGCGCTACGACGTTCTGATCACCCCGACGCTGCCGTTGCCCGCCTTCCCCGTCGGCCAGGATGTGCCGGACGGATCGCCGTCGCCGGACTGGACGAGTTGGACGCCCTACACCTATCCCTTCAATCTGACCCAGCAGCCGGCGTTGAGCGTGCCCTGCGGGTACACCGCCGCCGGATTGCCGATCGGGCTGCACATCGTCGGCGCGCGGCACGCCGACGCGCTGGTGCTTCGAGTCGGTCAGGCGTATCAGGCCGCAACCGATTGGCACCTACACACTCCGGCACTACTGGCCGAGGAGGTTTGAGATGAGCCGGTTGATCACCGTCTCGCTGGACAAGCGTGGCGTGAGCTGTGTGGCGCGCATGCTCGACGACGAGGCGCCCCGCACATGCGCGGCGGTGTGGGAAGCGTTGCCGTTGTCGGCGCAGGTGTTTCACGGCAAGTACGCGCGCAACGAGATCTACACACTTCTCCCCGCGTTCGCACCTGCCGATCCTGGCAAGGAGAACACGACGATCACCCCGATCCCGGGTGACCTCTGCTGGTTCTCGTTCGACTCCGACGTTCTCGGCAATCCCGCCTACGGGTATGAAAACACCACTGGCACAGGCACGACCGGGCCGATCGTGGATCTGGCGCTGTTCTACGGGCGAAACAACCTGCTGATCAACGGAGATCAGGGCTGGGTGCCGGGCAACGTCTTCGGCGCGGTCATCGAGGGGCTCGACGAGATGGCCGAAGCCTGTCAGGACCTGTGGATGGGCGGCGTCCGCGGTGAGACCCTGACATTCGCCGCGACATAGCGTTCCCGGTCGCCGTCTCGCGCTATTCGCGACCGTGGCTTCTCGCCCGCGAGGTCATGGCCTGACCACGCCATGCCCGCGGCGACGTGCCGTGCGTCCGACGAAACATCCGGCTGAAGTAACCCGGGTCGGGCATGCCGACACGTCGCGCGATGTCCGAGATCGGCAACCCGGTGTCGGCGAGCAGCCGACGTGCTTCGGCCATCCGGCGCTCGGTGATCCAGTCACCCACGGTGCGCCCGGTGCGGCGGCGAACGATTGTCGTCAGGTGTCCTGGCGTGATCGAAACCGCTTGCGCCACGTCACGTAGCGACAGGGCCTCACCGTGACGGCGTTCGATCACCGCAAACACCTCGGCCAATAGAGGCTCACCGTTTCGACGCAGATCTTCGACGACGTCCCCCGCCAACCGCGCCACGTCGATCAGCAGCAGGGTCAGATGGGCGAGAACCGCCTGCCGGTATCCCTCCCGCCGAACGGTCAACTCGTCTTCCATCGACTCGACAACGCGATCCCATGCCGAGCGTCTGGCGGCGGTGAGGGTCAGTGCCAGCAGGCCGCCGGATCGGCCGTGCAGGAACGGGAACAACAACGGATGCGCGCGCCATGATCCCCACGGCGGCAGGGTCTCCCCGCCCACCGCGGCCGGATCGAAGAAGATCCCGACGCCGCCGTCGGTACGCACAACCTGGTCCGGATGCAGCACCACACCCGCTGCGGCGACGTAGACCGACGCCGCCTCGGGTGCGTACCACAGGGCCGGAAACGTGTGGACGTGATCACCGCGTGCCAGGACGTCGTCGTCTCGTGCGCGCACCAGCAGAACCGGGGGTACGTCGATACCGGTCGGGTACCGGTACGTGGGGACGCCGCCCCGTCGTCTCACCATGGGCGCCGCGCCTGACATGGCACCGAACATAGTCCAACTTTCACCCACGATCGATCAACTGCGCTGAACGAGCTCTGATCATCATGGAATCCATGACCGAACATCGTCCACATGCCCAACCCAACGATTACCTCCCCGCCGCAGGCCGCGACCTCTTCCTCCCCGGCTATGACCTGCTGACCCGCGTGATGGGCATGGCGTCGGCCTACGACGAGCTTCTCGAACAGGCCGATTTGACCGATGGGTGGCGTGTCCTGGAGATCGGCTGTGGGACCGGCAACGTCACCCTCCGCGCGAAGCGCCTGCAGCCGGAAGCGGAGATGATCGGCCTGGACCCGGACCCACGCGCTTTGGCGCTCGCGCAACGCAAGGCGAAGGGGCTGACGGGGATACGGTTCGAACAGGGTTACTCCCAGCACCTGCCATTCGCCGACGGTGAATTCGACTGCGTGCTCTCGTCGATGATGCTGCACCACCTCGACGAGCAAACGAAAAAAGCGACTGCGGTCGAAGCCCTTCGCGTCCTACGGCCGGGCGGCAGCCTGCACATCCTCGACATCGGGGGACGCATGACCGCAGCCGACGGGTTCATGGCGCGGCGCTTGCTGCGCGGCGATCACGTCAAAGGCAACGTCGGCGACGCGATTCCGCGACTCCTGGCCGAAGCCGGGTTCGAATGCAACGAGACGGCTTCCCGTCGGCATCGCTTCGTGGGAAGGCTGACGTTCTACCGCGCCGCCCGTCCTGCGACGTAGCGCTGCGAAGGTCAGCGCTTGATGGCGGTCACGTAGCTGAGGTCGGTGAAGAAGCCGATCGCGCCGTCCTCGGAGAACTCGAAGCCGTTGGCGGCATAGGCATCACGCATCTTCTGCGATTCGACATCCCAGCCGTGGCCGCTCAGATAATCGAGCACGTCGTTGCGCTTGTCGTGATAGATGAGGTCGCCCATCTCGAAATCGTGGCCGTAGGTCCTGAGTCGATCGGCGATCTCCTTGGCCCGCTCGTCGGAGAACATGGACAGGTCGGGAATGTGCTCGGTCGCGAGACGACTGCCTGCGGCGCTCAGTTCGGTGATCCTGTCGAACAGCGCGTCCTGCGCCGCGGCAGGCAGGTAGATCAGCAGACCCTCGGCCGTCCACGCTGTCGGTTGATGCGGATCGAACCCGTTGCGCAACAACTCCTTCGGCCAGTCGTCGCGAAGGTCGATCGCGACCGCGCGCCGATCCGCTGTCGGCTGGCCGCCCATGTCGGCCAGCGTGCGGCTCTTGAACTCGATGACCTCGGGTTGGTCGACTTCGTACACCACGGTCCCGTCGGCCCACGGCAGGCGATACGCCCGCGAGTCCAGCCCCGACGCGAGGATGACAGCCTGCCGTACCCCCGCCTCCCCTGCGTCGGTGAAGAGCCGGTCGAAGTGCCGTGTGCGCACCGCCATGCCTTCGGCGGCGCGGCGCCTGCTGAAGCGGGGATCGATGTCCTCCAACTCGAATTCGCCGTCGAGGGCACGGGTGAAGATGTCCAGGCCGACCGCACGCACAAGCGGCTCGGCCCACGGGTCGTCGATCAACCCCTCGCGGTCGGCGAGCACGCGCTGCGCGGCCACCATGGTGGCGGTTGCGCCCACGCTCGAGGCCAAGTCCCAGGAGTCGTTGTCAGTTCTGGCCATCATGCTCCTCAGCGAAGTGCGGTGAGGTATCCGGAGTCACCGATGAGCGCAATGAGTTCGTCGTCGGGCGGCTCGAAACCGTTGGCGGCGAAAGCCTCCGTCGAGGAACGGGTGCTCACCTGCCATCCGTGCGACGACAGGTAATCGCGCGCGCTGTTGCGCTCGCCCATGAAGAAGAGTTCGGACAATTTGAGGTTGGTGCCTGCCCGCTTCGAACGCTCATCCATCGTCGCCACCCAGTCGTCGCGCATCGACGACATGTCCATGTGCTCGGTCGCCACGCGGCTTCCGGGCGCCGACAGCGCCGTGATCTCGTCGAACAACCGATCCTGGGCGTCGGGCGGCAGATAGGGCAGCAGGCCTTCTGCGATCCATGCGGTGGGCGCGGACGGGTCGAATCCCGCCGTACGAAGAGCGGCAGGCCAGTCGTCGCGCAGGTCGACGGCGACGGTCCGGTGCGTCGCTGTCGGAACCGCGCCGAGATTGTCGAGCGTCGTGGTTTTGAATGCGATCACCTCGGGCTGGTCCACCTCGAAGACGGTTGTGCCCTGCGGCCATCCGAGCCGATAGGCGCGGGTGTCCAGACCGGCCGCCAGAATCACCGCCTGTCGGATCTCCGCCTGGGCGGCGGCGAGAAAGAAGTCGTCGAAAAACCTCGTCCGGACGGCGATCTGTTCGCTCATCGATTTGCGATTCAGGTAGGGGTCGTCGTCGATGAATGCCTTGCCGTCGACGATCTTGATGAAGGCCTCGACGCCGACCGCGCGAACCAAGGGTTCGGCGAACGGGTCGTCGAGCAGGGGTTCGGGGCCCTGGGAGGCGACGGCGCGCGACGCCGCGACCGCCGTCGCGGTTGCGCCCACGCTCGATGCCAGATCCCAGCTGTCGTTGTCGGTGCGTGCCATGAAATTCCTACTGTCGTATCGCGGAGACGGCGAGCGAGCCCCGCATCGGTGCGAGGGCCTCGTCGTCGGGGAAATGTCGTCCGTACCGAGTGAACATCGCCGGCCTGCTGCGCGCGGCCACCTGCCATCCGTGCTCGGTGAGGTACTCCACCACGGGATTGCGCTCGCCGGGGTAGAACAGATCGGCGAGGTTCATGTCGAAGCCGTGCTTCTGCCATCGCTCGCGGAACGCCTCCGCGCGTTGGCCCATGCTCGCGCCCGCATCCGGGTGGTATTCGGTGGCCAGCCTGCTGCCCGGCGCGGACAGCCGCGCGATGTCGTCGAAAAGGCGGTCCTGAGCATCCGGCGGCAGGTACACCAGCAGGCCCTCGGCAGACCAGGCCGTCGGCGCAGTGTCATCGAACCCGTTGCGGCGCAGCGCGCTCGGCCAGTCCTCGCGGAGGTCGACGCTCACCGCGCGGCGCATCGCAGTCGGCTCGGCGCCGATCGCGGCCATCGCCGAGTCCTTGAACTCGATCACCTTCGGCTGGTCGATCTCGTAGACGACGGTGCCCGCGGGCCAGTCAAGCCGGTAGGCGCGCGCATCGAGGCCGGAAGCGAGGATCACCACCTGCCGGATACCCGCAGCGGTCGCGTCGAGGAAGAAGTCGTCGAAGAACCGGGTGCGCACCGCCATCACGGTGGTGATCAGCCTGGTCGCCGCCGCGCCGTCGTCGTCATCGGCGAGCCCGAGTTCACCGTCGAGCAGCCGGGTGAAGAAGTCCATCCCGACCGCGCGCACCAGCGGGTCGGCGTAGGGGTCGTCGATGAGCGCGTCGGGTTCCCTGCTGGCCATCGCGCGCGCCGCGGCGACCATGGTGGCGGTTGCGCCGACGCTGGAGGCGAGATCCCAGCTGTCGGCTTCGGCCCTGGTCACGGTTTAACGCCGCGGATGTATGCGAGCTGAGCGAAATGGAGGTCGGCATCCAGGGGCGGATATCCGTGGGTGGTCAACAGCTCGTTGATGTTCTGGCTCGTCACCTGCCAGCCGCGCCCGGCGAGATAGTCGGCGGGCTCGTTGCGGTCACCGAGATAGACGAGGTTGGCCCAGTCCAGGTCGAAACCCTGATCGCGCCACCGCTGCGCCGAGAGCTCCATCTTCTCCTTCGCCTCGTCGAGGTCGGCCCCATCCAGCGGCGGCGAGCTCTCGGTGGCCAGCCGGCTGCCTGCGGCGCTCAGGTCGGTGATGGTGTCCAGCAGTCGGTCCTGCGCGTCGGGCGGGAGATAACCGAGCAACCCCTCGGCGCTCCACGCGGTCGGCCTGTTCGGGTCGAAGCCGGCGTCTGTCAACGCGGCGGGCCAATCGAAGCGCAGGTCGACGGCCACCACTCGGCGCTCGGCGGTCGGCTCGGCGCCGATGTCGGCGAGCGCGCGCGTCTTGAACGCGATCACGTCGGGCTGGTCCACCTCGTAGACGACGGTGCCCGCCGGCCACTGCAGCCGGTAGGCACGCGAATCGAGGCCAGAGGCCAGGATCACGGCCTGCTGAATGCCCGCGGCCGTCGCCTCACCGAAGAAGTCGTCGAAGAACTTCGTCCGGACGGCCATGTTGTCGACCATCCGGTCCATCCCCGCGTGCTTTTCGTCGTCGATGTCGAACGCCGACGGTTCGAGCTCGCCGGTGGCGAGGCGGGTGAACACGTCGACGCCGACGGCACGGACGAGGGGTTCGGCGTACGGGTCGCTGATCAACGCGCCCTCGGCGCGGGTCACCAGCGCCCGCGCGGCGGCCACCATGGTCGCGGTCGCCCCGACGCTGGAGGCCAGATCCCAGCTGTCGTCGTCAGTTCGTCCGGTCCGAGTCATGGTCAACCCCTGTCGCATTTACTTAGCTGGCATAACGAGCTGTGGGCGACTGTACGCCTCGAATCTGGCAGGTTGCCCGGCCGCGTTTCCCGGCTACCCACGGATGCAGGATCGGCACCACCTAACTGTTACTCTCGTAGTCTGCGCGACTTCGCAGGCTGGGCGCCTGCCGAGGCTCGCCAATTTGACTTGACCACGCTGGTACCGACCAGCCCATTAAGCACGCCGCGATAAGAGCCCGGCTGCGCAGGAGGAAGAGTGCTTTCGGCTTTCATCTCATCGCTGCGAACGGCTGACCTCCGACGCAAGATCCTCTTCACCCTCGCGATCCTGATCCTGTACCGGATCGGCGCGTCGATCCCGTCGCCCGGCGTCAACTACCCGAACGTCCAGAAGTGCATCGCGGAGCTCAGCGGCAGCGACAACTCGCAGATCTACTCCCTGATCAACCTGTTCTCCGGCGGCGCGCTGCTGCAGCTGGCGGTGTTCGCGATCGGCATCATGCCCTACATCACCGCGAGCATCATCGTGCAGTTGCTCGGTGTGGTGATCCCGCGCTTCGAGGAGCTGCGGAAAGAAGGACAGTCGGGCCAGGCGAAGCTGACCCAGTACACGCGCTACCTGTCGATAGCTCTGGCGCTGCTGCAGGCCACCAGCGTGGTGGCGCTCGCCGCCAACGGCGGGCTGCTGCCCAACTGCTCGCTCGACATCATCCAGAACTCGTCGATCTTCACCATGGCCGTCATCGTCATCGTGATGACCGCCGGTGCGGCGCTGGTGATGTGGATGGGTGAGCTGATCCAGGAACGCGGCATCGGCAACGGCATGTCGCTGCTGATCTTCGCCAGCATCGCCGCGCGCATCCCGTCGGAGGGCAAGAACATCCTCGACAGCCGCGGGCCGATCGTCTTCACGGCGGTCTGCGCCGCGGCACTGGTCATCATCGTCGGCGTGGTCTTCGTCGAGCAGGGCCAACGCCGGATCCCGGTGCAATACGCCAAGCGCATGGTCGGCCGCAAGATGTACGGCGGCACCTCGACGTATCTGCCGTTGAAGGTCAACCAGGCAGGCGTCATCCCGGTCATCTTCGCGTCGTCGCTGATCTACATCCCGCACCTGATCACCCAGCTGATCCAGAGCGGGCAGTCCAACCCCGGCAACGGCTGGTGGGACAAATTCGTCGCGAACTACCTGACCAACCCGGCCAGTCCGTCCTACATCGCGGTCTACTTCGGCCTGATCGTGTTCTTCACCTACTTCTACGTGTCGGTGCAGTTCAACGTCGAGGAACGCGCCGACGAGATGAAGAAGTACGGCGGCTTCATCCCCGGCATCCGGCCAGGTAAGCCGACCGCCGACTATCTGCGCTTCGTGCTCAACCGGATCACCCTGCCCGGCTCCATCTACCTGGGCGTGATCGCCGTCCTGCCGAACCTCTTCCTGGAGATCGGCAACACCGGTGGCGTCCAGAACTTGCCGTTCGGCGGTACAGCGGTTCTCATCATGGTCGGTGTCGGTCTGGATACGGTCAAGCAGATCGAGAGCCAACTGATGCAGCGCAACTACGAAGGGTTCCTGAAGTGAGACTCGTACTGCTCGGGCCGCCGGGGGCGGGCAAAGGGACGCAGGCTCAGAAGCTGTCGGAGAAGTTGGGCATCCCGCAGATCTCCACAGGTGACCTCTTCCGGGAGAACATCAGCTCGGGTACGCCCCTAGGTCTGGAGGCCAAGCGCTATCTCGACGCAGGCGACCTGGTGCCATCTGAGCTGACGAACAAGCTGGTGGAGGGCCGCATCGAGCAGTCGGACGCCGCCGACGGGTTCATCCTCGACGGCTACCCCCGCTCGGTGGCGCAGGCCGAGGCGCTCGACGAGATGCTCAAAAGGCACGACACCAGGCTCGACGCCGTGCTGGAGTTCGTCGTCTCAGAAGACGAGTTGTTCAAACGCTTGAAGGCCCGCGGCCGCGCCGACGACACCGAAGAGGTCATCCACAATCGGATGAAGGTGTACGCCGACGAGACCAAACCGCTGCTGGAGTACTACAGCCGCAACAACCTGCAGACCGTCGACGCGGTGGGCGGTCTCGACGAGGTCTTCGCCCGCGCTCTTCGCGCGCTCGGCAAGTAGCGGACGAGAGGAGCACCCTCTGTGATGCCGCGATGATCACCCTGCCGGGACTGCGAACTCGCAAGGTGGTCGAACCGCGCACTCCCGGTGAGCTCGACGCGATGGCCGCCGCCGGGTCGCTGGTGGCGTCTGCGCTACGCGCCGTGTGCGAGGCGGCGGCGCCCGGGGTGTCCACACTCGACCTCGACCGGATCGCCGAATCGGTGATCCGCGACGCCGGTGGGACGCCGTCGTTCCTCGGCTACCACGGGTTTCCCGCCAGCATCTGCTCATCGGTCAACGACCGGGTCGTGCACGGCATCCCGTCGGCCGCAGAAATCCTCGCCGCCGGCGATCTGGTGTCCATCGACTGCGGCGCGATTGTCGACGGTTGGCACGGCGATTCGGCCGTCACGTTCGGGGTCGGTCAGCTCATCGAGGTCGACGAAGCGCTGTCGGCGGCCACCAGGGAAGCGATGGAGGCGGGTATCGCGGCGATGTTGCCGGGCAACCGCCTCACCGACGTGTCGCACGCGATCGAGATCGGCACGAGGGCCGCGGAGAAGCGCTACGACCGCCGCTTCGGCATCGTCGCCGGTTATGGCGGACACGGCATCGGCAGACGCATGCACATGGACCCGTTTCTGCCCAACGAGGGCCAGCCCGGCCGCGGTCCCTACCTGGTTGCCGGATCGGTGCTGGCCATCGAGCCGATGCTGACCCTGGGCACCACGAAGACGGTGGAGCTCGACGACGGCTGGACCGTCGTCACCGCCGACGGGACCCGTGCCGCCCACTGGGAACACACCGTCGCGGTCACCGACGACGGTCCGCGCATCTTGACTCGGTAGCCCAACGATTTCGTCCCTGTTCGGGCAAAACCTGTGAACCGGATCGTCCCCGGCCTCGTAATAACGAGGGAGGTTAGGAATGGACGATCCGGAGACCGCCTTGATGCGCCTGCTCTACGACGAGCACGGCGCGGCACTGTGGCGTTACGCCGTGCGGTTGACGGGGGATCCGGCGAGAGCAGAGGACGTGGTGCAGGAGACCTTGCTGCGCGCTTGGCAGCGTCCGGAGGTCACCAACGGTGACCGGTCGGCGCGGGCCTGGCTGTTCACAGTCGCCAGAAACATGATCATCGACGAACGACGCAGTGCCAGGTTTCGTAGCGAGTCCGCAACCCCGGATCCGGAGAAGACCTATGATCGCGCTGGACCTGATGAGGTGGACTCCGCCTTGGACCGAATGTTGCTCACGGGCGCCCTGGCACAGCTGTCCGCAGACCACCGGGCGGTGATAAAGCGGTCGTACTACCAGGGCTGGACGACCGCGCAGATCGCTGCCGACCTGGACATCGCGGAAGGCACTGTGAAATCGAGGCTGCACTACGCCGTGCGCGCGCTACGTCTCTCTCTGCAGGAAATGGGGGTGACTCGATGACGCAATCCGCGAACCGCGGCAACGATGTGCGCGGCGACGATCCATATACGACGTGGGATGCAGCCTATGTCCTCGGCTCGCTGTCGGGAGCGGAGCGGCGAGAGTTCGAGACCCATCTCGCCACCTGCCCACGGTGCACAGCGGCCGTTGCCGAACTGAGCGGCATCCCGGCTCTGCTGTCCCAGCTGACCGCTGAAGAAGTGGAAGCGCTCGACGATTCGCCGACAGACGCGCCGCCGATGCGCCCCGAGATGCTCGACACCCTCCTTGCCAAGGTCGAATGGCGGCGCCGACGAACCCGCAGGATCAGCATGATCACACTGGCTGCCGCCGCCGCGCTTGCGGCCGTCGCGCTGGTGATCGCAATCGTTCCCGGTATCCGGGGCCAGAGCGGCGATGACGGCCAGATGGCGTCGGCGGTGACGATGAGCAAGGTGGCGCAGACGCCGATCAACGCCACGGTGACCCTCACCGGCTTCGGCTGGGGCACTCGCATCGACATGGTGTGCACATACGGCGACTACGCGAGCCGAGGCCAGGCGACCACCGAGAACTTGTCGATGGTTCTGTTGGGCCACAACGGAACTCAGACGCAAGTGGCAACCTGGGTCGGCGTCAACGGCGCCACCGCATTGCCGAGCGGCAACACGACGATGCAGAAGGATCAGATCAAGTCCGTCCAGCTCGTCGACACTGATACGAAAGCGGTGCTGCTGCAGACTGACCTGTGAGTCGAGTCACTGGTTGAACCGTTGTTACTCACCAGTCGTGTCACTTGCAGGTGCGGAAGCAGGTGGAGCAATGGCTGAGAATCAGCGGGTGACCGGCAGGGTGGTGGATCACATCGTCGGCTATCTCGCGGCGACCGGAGTGGAATACATCTTCGGCGTCGACGGTGCCAACATCGAAGATGTCTACGATGCCGCCCACTTTCGCGACGGCATCACCGCTGTGTTGGCCAAGCACGAGTTCTCCGCGGCGACGATGGCAGAAGGTCTGAGCCGCAGCGGATTCGGCCTCGGCGTGGTGGCCGCAACGTCTGGCGGCGGATGCCTGAACACCGTTGCCGGGCTCGGCGAAGCGTTCGCCAGCCGGGTGCCTGTGCTGGCGCTGATAGGTCAGCCACCTACGACGCTCGACGGTCGTGGCGCGTTTCAGGACACGAGCGGCAGGAACGGCGCGCTCAACGGCGAGGCGCTGTTCTCGGCGGTGTCGGTGTTCTGCCGCCGGGTCACCACGCCCCAAGAGATCGTCAGCGCGCTGCCGGAAGCGATCGTGGCGGCGCAGCGTGGCGGACCGGCAGTGCTGCTGTTGCCAAAGGACGTGCAGCAGGCCGAATTCGACCCCACGCGTACGGTGAACGGAACCACCAACGGTCTGTCGGTCGCCGCGCATCTCGGCGATCCCCAGATCATCGCCCGCGCGCTGCGCAACGCCGACGGCCCGGTGACGATCATCGCCGGCGAGCAGGTGGCCCGCGACGATGCGCGCGCCGAACTGGCACAGCTGCGGTCGATGCTGCGGGCCCGGGTGGCCACCGTGCCCGACGCCAAAGACGTCGCAGGTACGCCGGGGCTCGGGTCGTCGTCGGCACTCGGCGTCACAGGCGTGATGGGCCACCCCGGTATCGCCGAGGCCATCGCAGACAGTGCGCTGTGCCTGCTTGTCGGAACCCGGATGAATGTCACGGCACGTGCCGGCCTCGACGAGGCGCTGGCCTCCGTGCCCACCTATTCGATCGGGTCCGCGGCGCCGTATGTGCCGAGCACGCACGTGCACACCGAGAATCTGCGCGGTTCGCTGAAGCTGTTGACCGAGGCCCTCGCCAGGGAGTGCAGGCCGAAGCGGGTGCGCGTGCCCGACGTGGTGCCCAGGACCGAACTGACGCCGCCGCCGCATGACGGCCCGGGTGTGCGCTACCGGGCGGCGATGACCGCGTTGGACGCCGCGCTGCCCGACGGCGTCGACATAGTGGTCGACGCGGGCAACATCGGCGCAGCGGCGATCCACTATCTGCCTCCCCGCAGAGACGGCCGATTCGTCGTCGCGCTCGGCATGGGCGGAATGGGCTACAGCTTCGGCGCCGCGCTCGGCATCGCGTTCGGGCGTGCGATGGGCGTTCGCGCGAAAAGCCAAGGGCCCACTCGCCGCACCGTGGTGCTCGCGGGTGACGGCTCGTTCTACATGCACGGCATGGAGATTCACACCGCGTTGCAATACGGGCTGCCCGTGACCTTCCTTCTGTTCGACAACCGCGCCCACGCGATGTGTGTGACACGCGAACAGGTCTTCTACAACGACGTGTACAGCTACAACCGGTTCGGACCCAGCAGGCTCGGCGCCGGCCTCGCGACGATGTTCCCTGGGTTGTCCTCGGTGGACGTCGACACGATCGACGAGCTTCCCGGCGCGTTGGCGGCCGCACTCGAGGTCGACGGACCGTCCGTCGTCGCAGTTCAGTGCTCTGCCGACGAAATCCCGCCCTTCGCTGCCTTTCTGGGAAAGGCGCCCGTGAAGAACCCCGTTACCGCTGAGGAGAGCAGATCAAATGTCGTTGCCCGCGCTTGATGACATCACCGCCCACCGGCTCCAATCGGTTGGCACAACCGACCCCATCGAGGGGGTCATCCGTGTCGAGACCGCGCCGAGGGAGAAGGCCACCCCGATCATCATGGAGATGATGCGGTCGGTCTACCCGCATGATGAAGTTTTCGGAACATACTGCACCGTAAACGATTACATCGATTGTCCACCCGACGAGCTGTTCGATTACATGGCCGACACCCGGTGTCTGGAGGAGTGGACGTACAGCCTGCGTGGCTTCGCTCCGACCGAGGAGCCCGGGTTGTGGGTCGCCTACGACAAGCTCGGCGGCGACAAGGGCAGCCCGATCTTCACCAGAACCGTCGCCAACAAGGAAGCCCGTACGGTCGATTACCACTGCGCGTGGGACCAGGGCAAGCACCTGTGGATGATCTATCTGATGCGCATCGTGGATGCGCAGCTGGTGTTCGACAAGCCAGGCTCGGTCGTGCTCTGGACGAACTGTCACCACCCCTTCTACGACAAGAATCCCTACCCCGAGACCGCTCCGCCTCAACGCCCGGTGTGGGTCGGCGATTTCTGGGACATGTTCGGCCCCGGCCACCTGCTGGAGCTCAAGAACCTCAAGGCGATTGCCGAATACCGGCACCGCAACGGCCTGCCGGTGACACCGGCCTGGATGAAGTGAGCACGAAATGACCGCGGACGCGAGGAGCACGAAATGACCGTCAGCCTGCTCGATATCTCGACCTATCTGCCCGGTGAGCCGGTCAGCGCCGACTACTACGCCGGCCATGCCGAAACCGACGAACTGCGCGAGAACGTCATGTTCCGGGCGCCGAAGTTCCGCCACCACGTCGGCAAGGACGAGACGGCGATCGACATGGTGGAACGCGCGGCGGCGGGAATCGTCGAGCGCCACGGCCAGGACGTGATCGCGAACGTCGACGTGTTGATAACCCACGTGCAGCTGCCGGATATGCCCTTCTACGGGAGCGGTGGCGGAATGGCCAATCGGCTTGGTATGAAGCCGAATTGGGTTCTCGATCTGCACAACGGCGGGTGCGCGGCGTTCGTACTCGGCATGAACGTGGCACGTTCGCTTCTGGAATCGGGACAAGGTCAGACCGCGCTCGTCGCCGTCGCGCAGAACGCGGCGGGCACCATCTTCGACCAGAAGACGATCCGGACGAAGGCGCAAGCCTCGGTGCCCGGCGACGGCGCAGCGGTCGGTCTGCTCGCGCTCTCGGACAAGTCGCCGATCCTCGACATCGAGTGCCGGACCTACGGCGAGTTCGCCGGCGACATGACCATCGCCGTCAACCCTTTCCGCAAGTGGTGGGAAGCGGGCCCCGGCGAGGGCGCGATCGGGTTCACCGAGAGCAAGATCACCAAGGTGCTGGCGCGCGGCAACCGCCAGGTGCCCGAGGTCTCCTACGCGGTCTGCGACCGCATCGGCATCAAGCCCAAGGACGTCGATCTGCTGGTGACCAACCAACCGAACCGGGCTTTCCTGCGCAACTGGCGCGAGGCGCTCGAACTGCCGAGGGAACGCCACCGGGACACGTTTGAACAGTGCGGCAACCTTTTCGCCGCAGGTATCCCGATCAACCTCGAGCGGGCCATCTCCGACGGTCAGCTCAAGAAGGGTGACGTGGCGCTGATGGCCGCGTTCGCGCACGCGGGGGACTTCGCGGGGGCGGCCGCGATCCGCTGGGGCGGTCGCGACTGATGAGCTCGCCGAGAAGGGATCTCACCGCGGCGGTCTCCGCGCTGCCGAGCGCGGTCAATCCGTTCGCGTTGTCGCTCAACGAGAATCCGTTCCCGCCGCTGCCGGGAGTACGGTCGGCACTTGCCGAGTCCGTCGACGCGGCCAACCGCTACCCGGAGTTCCTGCCCGAGCGGTTGCGGGCGCTGATCGCGGGCCACATCGGGGTGCGCGAGGGACAGGTCGTCATCGGTGCGGGCGCCACCGGGGTGATCATGCAGGTGTTGAGCGCGGTGACCAGTCCGGGGGACCGGATGGTGATGACGTCGCCGACGTTCGACGGGTTCCCGATCTTCGCCCACATGGCGCGACTGGTGTCGGTGGCCGTGCCGCTTGACGAGCACGGTCACCATGACCTGGACGCGATGGCTGATGCGGCGCGCCAGGCACGGGTCGTTGTGGTGTGTCGCCCGCACAATCCGACCGGCACCGTCGAACCGGCCGCCGAGATCGAGCAGTTCCTGCAGCGGGTGCCGCAGGACACCGTCGTTCTCTTGGACGAGGCGTATGTCGAGTTCCTGGACACGGAGCACCGGATCGACGCACTCGCACTGGTCGAGCGGTACCCCAATGTGGTGGTGGTGCGGACGTTTTCGAAGGCGTACGGCCTCGCGGGGCTGCGGATCGGATACGGCTTCTGTGCGCCGGACCTCGCCAGGACGATTTGGACGATGCAGTTGCCGTTCGGGGTCGGGATCACCGGCTTGGTCGCCGTCGCGGCATCCTATGACGCGGAAAGTCAACTGCAGCAGCGAATCCGGATGATCGCGTCCGAGCGCCGGTATCTGCGGATGCGGCTGCACGCGCTGGGCGTGTACAGCACCGATGGGCACGCCAACTTCGTGTACCTGCCCGCCAACGGCCAGCCGTGGCGGCGATACTTCGAGAACACCGGTCTGCAGGTGCGTGACTACGCCGACGGCAGTGTCAGGATCACGGTGGGCAACCGAAAGTCCACCCGAGCGGTGCTCAGCGCACTGGCGCCGTTCGCGGCGCGCTGAGTTTCCGGCTTCCTGGCTCGATCGCTGCGGTATGAAGAGGTGTGGCCTCAGAACCGCATGCCGACGGGCGCGAGCGTGACCCCATCGAGCTGGCGCGCGCGAACTGGGAACGCGCGGGCTGGGGTGACGTCGCGAACGGGATGGTGGCCGTCACCTCGGTGATGAGGGCACATCAGATCCTGCTGGCCCGCGTGGAGAACGCGCTTCGACCCTACGACTTGAGCTTCGCGCGCTACGAGCTGCTGCGGCTACTGGCGTTCACCCGCAACGGCGCGCTGCCGATCACCAAGGCGTCCGACCGGCTGCAGGTGCATGTCACCAGCGTCACCCACGCCATCCGGCGGCTGGAGGCCAGCGGTCTGGTCAAGCGGCTGCCGCACCCCACCGACGGCCGCACGACGCTGGTGCAGATCACCGAGCTGGGGCGATCCACCGTCGAGGACGCGACGGTGACGCTCAACAAGGAAGTCTTCGCCGACATCGGCATCTCCGACGACGAATCGCGTTCGCTGGCGGCATCGATCGAGACGCTCCGACGCAACGCGGGCGACTTCTAGCGATTTCGGCGCGGTTGGTCACGCTCAGCGTGACTGCGCGCGCCGAAATCGCCATCGGGGACGTTCGGCAGTGGGATTGTCGCGGTCACCGCGGTTCCCGCGCCTGGTCGTGATCGGATGTTCAGCCGCCCGCCGACGATCTCGGCGCGCTCGGCCATCGACAGCAGGCCGTAACCGCCCATCTCGTCGCTGCCCAGCGGATGCTCGAAGGTGTCGAAACCGACTCCGTCGTCGACGATTTCGAGTCGCGCCGTGTCGGCTTCGACGGCGAACTTCAACCGCGCGGTGGAGGCTTGTGCGTGTTTGACGACGTTCTGCAGGCACTCCTGCGCGATCCGGTAGAGCGCGAGCTCGATGTGGTCGGGCAGCCGCGTCTCGGCGAGGTCCACCGTGACGTCGATCTGGCCGATCGACCGGGCCAGGCTGGCCAGCCCACCGGCGAGGCCGAGGTCGTCGAGCACCGGCGGCCGGAGCCCGCTGATCGCCGCGCGGGCCTCCTGCAGCGTGAGGTCGACGAGTTCCCTTGCCATGCTCAGTTGTTCGGCCATCGCCGCGGGATCGGTCTGCGCCGCGCGCGTTGCCGCATCGAGCCGATACGAAAGCGTGATCAACCGCTGCGAGATCCCGTCGTGAATGTCCCCGGCCAGGCGGCGGCGTTCGAGCTCCTGCGCCTCGATGACCTGCTCGACGAAGTTCTCGTGCGCGCGCTCGCGAACAACCAGCTGACGGTGCAGCCGAGCCTGATGCAGCGCACCCGCGATGAGTTGTCCGATCACCAGGAGCAGTTCGACGTCGCCTGCGGTGAACTCCCGTCGCGCCACCGTGTGCACATTGAGCACGCCGACCAGACCACCGGGGTCGGTCTCCATCGGCACCGAGACCATCGAGGTGAAGTCGGAGCCGCGCAGCGACTGGAACGGCAGGTAGCGCGGGTCGGACTCCTTGTCGTGGGTGATCACGACCGGCTCGCGATGGCTGGCCACCCAGCCGGAGACGCCCGACCCCAGCGGCAGCCGGATCTTGCCGATCTCCTGATCGAACGGCGGGGTGGCCCCCGCCAGCGTCAACGAGCGGTCGCTGTCGTCGAGGACGTGCACGAAGCACACGTCGGTGCCCGTGGCTTCGGTGATCATCCGGGCCGCCGCCGCGGCGAGCGGCTCGACGCCGGGACCACTGGATGCGGCCTGGATCAGCTCGCGCAACAACGCAAGCTCGCGATCGGCGTCGACGAGATCGCGGACGGCGTGCGGGCGCATCGGCCCCCCTGCGGCGGGGCTCATTGATAAATCCCTTCCCGAAGCGCCGTGGCCACCGCGCCGGTGCGGTCGCTGACCCCGAGCTTGCGGTAGATCGACCGCAGATGCGTCTTCACCGTCTCGTCGCCGATCACCAGCTTGCTGGCGATCCCCCGGTTCGACAGGCCGTTGACGACGTAGGACAGGATCTCGCTCTCCCGCTGGGTGAGTCCCTGCCGCGCCCCGGGCCAGAACTCGTCGCGCTGCATCCGGGCGGCGGTGTCGGCGGCCCTGGCCGCCATCCCGGGATCGATGGCGGTGGCACCGCCGTGTACGAATTCGAGCTGGCGCACGAGCTCGTCGCCCTTGATGCTCTTGAGCAGATAGCCAGCCGCGCCGACACGCAGTGCCTGGAACAGGTACTGCTCGTCGTCGTAGACCGACAGCATCACGACCTTCCGATCCGGCCTGCGCTCACGCAGCGATTGGCACAGGTCCAGTCCGCTCGACCCCTGCATGCGCACGTCGGACAGGACGATGTCGGGATCGAGCTGGTCGACCACGCTGAGCGCCCGCTCGGCGCCGATGGCCTGGCCGACCACCGTCACCCGATCGGTGAACGCGGCGAGCATCGCCTTGAGGCCTTCGATGACCATCTCGTGGTCGTCGACCAAGACGATTCGCACTGGTCCGGAGGCGAGCGGGCTGTCGGACGCCATGGGGACACCTTAGGGCCGGCCATCGCCCGCATCCCGCAACTTGGCCTGCCCAATCCCCCTAATGGGGGAGGCCGCACGCTGTGTCGTGGACCACTCTTGTCTGGTGCCTATGACACAGCAGAAGACGTGGCGTGCCGGTCGGTTCTGGTGGGACTGCAACTCACCGGCCGGTGCCGACGCGACCCAGCTCCGCGCACTGGTCTTCGACCTCGATGCGCTCGCCGACGTGGAATGCGACGGGCATCGGGTGGCCTACAACGCCGCCTTCGCCGAGCACGGCCTGGATTTCGAGTGGTCCGTCGCGCGGTACCGGCAGCTGCTCGCGCTCACCGACGAGCGCCAGCGGGTGTCGGCCGAGTTGCGCAAGCGCGGCGTCTCCACCGAATCCGATGTGCTGACGAAGCTGCTCGCCGACGACATCTACACAACGAAGTCGATGATGCTCGACGAGATGATCCTCGACGCGGACATCACTCCGCGGGCGGGACTCCTCGACCTGATCATGGAGGCGTTCACCGAGGGCGTGCTGGTCGGGGTCGTCGCCGGCGGCCAGCGCAGCTGGGTGGAGCCGTTGGTGCGCCAACTGGTCGGCGACGGTGTCGTGGAGACCGTGGTGACCGCCGACGACGTCACAAAGCCGATGCCCGATTCCGAGGCGTTCCGGGCCGCCCTGTGGCAGTTGGGGACAGGCACCGAACACGCTCTCGCGGTCACCGGCTCGGCCGCCGGGTTGCGCGCCGCGGCCTCCACCGGTCTCGGCACGGTGGTCGTCACGGGCGACGGTGTCCCCGAGATTCCCGCCGCGCTCGCGGTCAGGCCGGACTACGCGGGCAGCAAGCCGACGAGGCTTGCGGATTGCCAACGGCTGCACCGTCGCTGGTTCGCCGATCACAAGCCGGCCGACGCCGCCTGAGGAACCGGTTCTACGCGACTCAGTTGCCGCGCAGCAGTTCGATGACCGCGCTGAAGTCCTTGTCGGCGTGGTCGGCGTTGTACTTGGCATAGATCTCGGCGGCGTGAGTGCCCAACGGGGCCGACGACCCCGTCGAGTTCACCGCGTCCATGGCCAGGCCGAGGTCCTTGTTCATCAGCGCCGTCGCGAAGCCGGGCTTGAACTCGTTGTTGGCAGGCGACGTCGGGACCGGCCCCGGCACAGGGCAGTTGGTGTGCACCGCCCAGCAGTTACCGGTTGCGCCGGTGATCACGTCGAACAGCGACTGAGCCGAGAGCCCGAGCTTCTCGGCCAGCACGAACGCTTCACCGACGGCGATCTGCTGGACCGCGAGCACCATGTTGTTGCACAGCTTTGCGCTCTGCCCATTCCCGGATCCGCCACAGTGGATGATCTTGCCCGCCAACGGTTCCAGCACCGGTCGCGCCCGTTCGACGGCATCGTCCTCGCCGCCGACCATGAACGCGAGCGTGCCCGCCGTGGCGCCTTTCACGCCGCCCGACACGGGGGCGTCGAGCTGAGCGAATCCCCGGTCGAGTGCCCGCCTGTGGATCTCGCGGGCGTCGTCGACCGAGATCGTCGAGGTGTCGATGAAGAGCGCTCCCGCCTTTGCCGCGGGCAGCACCTCGTCGTAGCACGCCTTGACGATCGCCCCGCTGGGAAGCGAGGTGATGACGACGTCCGCGTCGGCCACGGCCGCCGCTCCGGAGTCGAAGACCTTGGCCCCCTTGTCGTCTGCTGCCGCCCTGAGCGCAGGGACCGGGTCGAACGCGTGCACGGTGTGGCCGGCGGCGACGAGATTGGCGGCCATCGGTCCGCCCATGTTGCCAAGTCCCAAGAACGAGATGATCGACATTGACCCTCCGGGTTAAGAGGCGCGGACTCTGCCGGCTTCTGCCGAATCGCGGGCCCGGCCCGCGGCAGCCCGACCGATGACCACACGCATGATTTCGTTGGTGCCCTCGAGTATTCGATGCACCCGCAGATCGCGGACGATCTTCTCGAGACCGTACTCGTTCAGGTAGCCGTAGCCGCCGTGCAACTGCAGCGCCCGGTCGGCGACGTCGTAGCAGGCGTCGGTGACGTAGCGTTTCGCCATCGCGCACAGTTCGACCTTGTCGGGGTGGTCGGCGTCGAGCGCGGTCGCCGCCCGCCACAACAGCGTTCGCGATGTCTCGAGTGCGGTCGCCATATCGGCGAGCGTGAAGCGGATGGTGGGCTCGTCGAGCAGCGCACCCCCGAACGCCTGCCGGTCGGCCAGGTAGCGGGCCGCCTTCGCGTATGCCGCCTGCGCGCCACCGAGCGAACACGCCGCGATGTTGATCCGGCCGCCGTTGAGGCCGTTCATCGCGATCGAGAACCCCGTGCCTTCACCGTCGACGCCGCCGAGCATCGCATCGGCGGGCACGCGCGCGCCCTCGAACACGACCTGGGCAGTGGGCTGCGCGTGCCAGCCCATCTTCTCCTCGTTGGCGCCGAAACTCAGCCCCGGCGTGTCCTTTTCGACGATGAACGCCGAAATTCCGCGGGGCCCGTCGCCGCCGGTGCGGGCCATCACGACGTAGACGTCGGACGCGCCGGCCCCTGAGATGAACTGCTTGACGCCGTCGAGGACGTAGAAGTCGCCGGCCGAATCGGAACAGCGGACGGCTTTGGTGCGCAGCGCGCCTGCGTCCGAGCCGGCGCCGGGCTCGGTGAGGCAGTAGCTCGCGATCGCCTCCATCGACGCGAGCTTGGGCACCCACGTCTTTCGCTGTTCGCGCGTGCCGTATGTGTCGACCATCCACGCGCACATGTTGTGGATGGACAGGAACGCCGCGACGGTGGGATCTGCGGCGGCCAACTGCTCGAAGATGCGGACGGCGTCGATGCGGCGCAGGCCGCTGCCGCCAGCGTCTTCACTGCAGTAGATCGCCGCCATGCCCAACTCGGCGGCCTCCCGCAGTTCGTCGACCGGAAAGTGATGCGACTTGTCCCATTCGAGTGCGTTGGGCGCAAGGCGTTTCTCGGCGAACGCGGCCGCCGTCTCGGCGGTCACGCGTTCGTCGTCATCCAGGCCGAAGAACTGCACGTCTGCTACTTCGCTACTTCATGGTGGGGATGACGAATTCGGCGCCGTCCTTGATGCCCGATGGCCACCGCTCGGTGATCGTCTTGACCTTCGTGTAGAAGATGATCGATGCCGGACCGTGCTGGTTGAGATCGCCGAAGCCGGATCGCTTCCAGCCGCCGAACGTGTGGTAGGCCACCGGGACCGGGATCGGAACGTTGACGCCGACCATGCCGACCTGCACGCGGGAGACGAAGTCGCGCGCGGCATCCCCGTCGCGGGTGAAGATCGCCACGCCGTTGCCGTATTCGTGTTCGGTCGGCAGCCGCAGCGCCTCTTCGTAGTCCTTGGCGCGCACGATGCACAGCACGGGTCCGAAGATCTCGTCGGTGTAGATCGACATGTCGGTGGTGACATGGTCGAACAGCGTGGGGCCGATGAAGTAGCCGTTCGACAGGTCGGCCTCGTCGAAAGTCAGTTCGTCGCTTGTGCGTTCGCGTCCGTCGACGACGGCCTCGGCCCCCGCCTCGATACCCTGGGCGATGTAGTCCTTCACACGGTTGAGCGCGGCCTCGGTGACCAGTGGACCGTAGTCGGCCTTCGGGTCGAGGCTGTGGCCAACGCGGAGCTGGTTGACACGCTCGACGAGCCTGGCGCGCAACCGGTTTGCGGTCTCCTCGCCGACAGGCACCGCGACACTGATGGCCATGCAGCGCTCGCCTGCGCTGCCGTAGCCTGCGCCGATGAGGGCGTCGACGGCCTGATCCAGATCGGCGTCGGGCATCACGATCATGTGGTTCTTCGCGCCGCCGAAGCACTGCGAGCGCTTCCCGTTGGCCGCGGCGTTGGCATAGATGTACTGCGCGATGTCTGAGCTGCCGACGAACCCGACCGCCTGGATGTCGGGGTGGTCGAGGATCGCGTCGACGGCTTCCTTGTCGCCCTGTACGACCTGGAAGACCCCTGGCGGGAGGCCGGCTTCGCCGAACAGTTCGGCGAGGCGCACGGGCACCGAGGGGTCGCGTTCCGACGGCTTCAGGATGAAGGCGTTGCCGCAGGCGAGCGCGGGGCCCGCCTTCCACAGCGGGATCATCGCGGGGAAGTTGAAGGGGGTGATGCCCGCGACCACCCCGAGCGGCTGGCGGATCGAGTAGACGTCGATGCCGGAGCCCGCGCCCTCGGTGAACTCACCCTTCAGCAGGTGCGGGATGCCGATGGCGAATTCGATGACCTCGATGCCGCGCTGGATGTCGCCCTTGGAGTCGGCGATCGTCTTGCCGTGTTCGAGGGAGAGCAGTTCGGCGAGCTCGTCGACGTTGGCGTTGACCAGATCGATGAACTTCATCATCACGCGCGCCCGGCGCTGCGGGTTCCACGCGGCCCATTCCTTCTGGGCTTCGACGGCCGAAGCCACCGCGGTGCTGACGTCGGCGGCCGACGCCATCAGGACCTGGGCCTGCACTTCGCCGGTGCTCGGGTTCATCACGTCGGCGGTTCGCGTTGACGCCAGATTGCTGCGCCTGCCGTCGATGAAATGCGGAATCTGTGTGGTCA
>JAEZKH010000131.1 GCA_023415515.1 Actinomycetes bacterium | reverse complement strand
TGCCTGGCGCGACGGCGCACCAACGTCCTCTACGCCCTCATCCGCGACAACCGGAACTGGCAACCTGCTTCACCCCCGATCACCGCCGCGGCTTGACTTCTTCATTGAGAGTCCTTTCGGACGCATGGCGGTGGTCGAGCGGCGTTCGACGCTGCGACGCCACATCCGTCCTGCGGCCAGCCTACCAAGTCAGACGAACTGTTCTGTCTGTCCCGCGTCGGCCGATGAGGGCCGCGTGTAGGTCCGCCGTCGACTCGACGGGATGGTCTTGGCGGAGTCCGAATCGTGGTACTGCGCCTGGTGGGCGGAGTTCCGGCGATTGCATTCATCAATTCGACATCGAAACCGACGATCTTGGTGCTGGGGTATTTGAATTCGTTCGGGCTTTAAAATTGTTGGCGTCGACGATCGGCTTTCCGAATTCTTTTTCGCTTCCGGGTGTTTGCGGTCGGTCCTGTTGGTGCCGCTCGCGAGCAGCGCGCCGGGAGCGGCAAACACGCTCGTCATGCGCCACAGTTTCCCTCGGCGGCCTTGACATTCACGTCGCACGGTGCCCTGCGCTGACTGCCTCGTTGAGCGAGCGCGAAGCGCTGCTAGAGGGACGTCAATGGCGACATACGCAGCGGAAGGGGATCACGAACGGCCGATGAATTCCATCGCGTTTCAATGACACGGTTTGCATACGAAGCGCCAATATTGGAACCTCGGCATTCTCATTGTGGGACCATTCGAAGTATGGAAGGTCCTGCTCAACCGAGCATGCTGCCGCACCTTCGGAAATCGGCACTGGCCACCGGAACAACAGGCAGCAGTGGGCTCACGCACACCGGCTCCTACTACGCACGGCCGTAGGCCGGGAGGGCAACCAGGGGAGGGGTTGACATGGACGCGCTCGACGTATCGCGATGGCAGTTCGGAATCACCACCGTTTATCACTTCATATTCGTGCCCCTCACCATTGGGCTGGCTCCGCTCCTCGCCGCCATGCAGACGGCGTGGGTCGTCACCGGCAATCCTGGGTGGTACCGGCTGACGAGGTTCTTCGGGAAGCTGTTCCTGATCAACTTCGCGATCGGCGTCGCCACCGGCATCGTGCAGGAATTCCAGTTCGGGATGAACTGGAGTGAATATTCTCGCTTCGTCGGCGACATCTTCGGCGCACCGCTCGCGTTCGAAGGGCTGGTCGCCTTCTTCTTCGAGTCGACGTTCATCGGCCTGTGGATCTTCGGCTGGACCCGCCTACCGCGCCTCGTCCACCTCGCGTGCATCTGGATCGTCGCGTTCGGGGTCAACGCCTCGGCATACTTCATCGTCGCAGCGAACTCGTTCATGCAGCATCCCGTTGGCGCAAAATACAATCCGGAGGCCGGCCGCGCGGAACTCGTCGACTTCGGCGCCCTGCTGACCAACAACACCACGATCTGGGCGTTCCTGCACGTCGTGGCCGGATCATTCCTCACCGCGGCCGTCTTCGTCGCGGGGGTGAGTGCCTGGCTGATGGTGCGCTCCCACAAGCGGGCGGACGAAACCGACGAGGCACGCACCATGTACCGGCCCGCGACCATCGCGGGCAGCCTGGTCGCCCTCGTGGCCGCTGGGGTGCTGTTCTTCACCGGCGATATCCAGGGCAAGCTGATGTTCGTCCAGCAACCCATGAAGATGGCATCGGCAGAGTCGTTGTGTCACACCGAGACAGATCCGGATTTCTCGATCCTCACCGTCGGCACCCACAACAACTGTGACAGCGTCACGCACGTCATACAGGTGCCCTACGTGCTGCCGTTCCTGGCCGAATCCAGGATCAGCGGTGTCACCCTGCAGGGCGTCGTCGATCTCCAGCGATCCTACGAACAGAAGTTCGGCCCCGGTGACTACCGGCCCAACCTGTTCGTGACTTATTGGGCGTTTCGGGCGATGATCGGCTTCCTGCTCGTGCCCGTCGTCTTTGCGCTCGCCGCGCTGTGGCTCACGCGTCGCGGACGGATACCCGACCAACGCTGGTTCGGCTGGTTGGCATTGATCACACTGCCAACGCCGTTTCTGGCCAACTCCGCGGGCTGGATCTTCACCGAGATGGGCAGGCAGCCCTGGGTGGTGGTGCCCAACCCGACGGGTGACCAGTTCGTCCGAATGACCGTGCAGCAGGGCGTATCCGATCACGCCGCAGGCATGGTAGTGCTGTCGCTGACCATCTTCACGCTGCTGTACGGCGTGCTAGGGGTGATCTGGTTCTGGTTGATGCGCCGGTACGTCATCGAAGGGCCGCAAGAACACGACTCCGAACCAGTACCGCCGCCGTCACCAGACGACGAGGACGTCGCTCCGCTGTCGTTCGCGTACTAGGAGGTTGTAATGGGCCTACAAGAGTTGTGGTTCGTCCTCATCGCGGCGCTCTTTCTCGGCTTCGTGCTCCTCGAGGGGTTCGACTTCGGGGTCGGCATGCTGATGGGTGGGTTCGGAAGAGCTGGCAAGGCCAGTGGTGCGGATCCCGAGCAACGCAGGCGCGCCGCGCTGAACACCATCGGCCCCGTGTGGGATGCCAATGAGGTTTGGCTGATCACCGCGGGCGCAGCCATGTTCGCCGCGTTCCCCGTCTGGTACGCCACGGTGTTTTCGGCGCTGTATCTGCCCTTGCTGGCCATCCTGGTCGGGATGATCGTGCGGGTCTGCGGCATTGAATGGCGCGGCAAGATCGACGACACCCGTTGGCGCACCTGGGCGGACGCCGGTATCGCGGTCGGATCCTGGCTGCCCGCGATCCTGTGGGGTGTCGCGTTCGCAATCCTGGTGCGGGGTTTGCCGATCGACGCCGACGGTCAGGCGCATCTGGCGATCGGCGACGTGCTCAACGCATACACGATCCTCGGCGGCCTCGCTACGGCGTCACTGTTCGCGTTCTACGGATCGGTGTTCCTGGCCTTGAAGACCGCAGGACCGGTGCGCGACGACGCATTCCGCTTTGCCCGCGTGCTGTCCTTACCGGCCATCGTGTTCGCGGGCGGGTTCGGACTGTGGACGCAACTGGCGCATGGCAAGACATGGACATGGCTACCGCTGGGAATCGCCGTGGTCGCCCTGCTGACGGCGGTGGCGCTCATGGTGACCCGTCGCCGTGAGGGCTGGGCGTTCGTATCGACGATGGTGGTGGTCGCCTCCGTTGTCGTGCTGCTGTTCGGCGCCATGTATCCGAATCTGTTGCCGTCCACGCTGAATCCCGACTGGAGCGTGACGATCTACAACGGTTCGTCGACTCCGTACACGCTGGCGATCATGTCGTGGGCCTCGCTGACGCTGTTGCCGTTGGTCCTCGCATACCAGTCGTGGACATACTGGGTGTTCCGCCGAAGGATCACCGCAGACGCCATCCCCGCCTCGATCGGACTGTCACGGCAGCTCACGTGAAGGGTCCTGTCGACCCGCGCCTTTGGCGCATATCGACAGCGATGCGCCGCTTCCTGGTGTTGTCGACCGGATGCGGTGTGCTGATCGCCGGCGCCACGATCGCCGCTGCAGTCGTGCTCGCCGACATCGTGGCCCGGGTGATCACCGATCCGGAAGCGCGCAGTATGAGTCGACTGGTCGGACCGCTGTCGCTTCTGTTGCTGCTATGGGTATTGCGCACTTTGGTCACCTGGGGCCAGGGTCGGCTTGCCCAGCGCGGGGCAAGCCAGGTGATCGCCGATCTCAGCCGGTCGGTGCTGACGGCGACGACATCGTCGCCGCCACGCCAACTGGCGGAGCGCCGCGACGACGCGGCCGTACTCGTCACCCGCGGTCTGGACGGTTTGCGGCTGTACTTCACCGCATATCTGCCCGCGTTGCTCGTCGCCGCGATCCTGACGCCTGCCACCGTCGCCGTGATCGCTTGGTACGACTGGCGATCCGCACTGATCGTCTCGATCACGCTGCCGCTCATCCCGATCTTCATGGTGTTGATCGGCATGACGACCTCCGAACGCTCGGCAGCGGCCCTGCGCGCCATGGCCACGTTGCAGTCGCGCCTCCTGGATCTGGTCGCGGGCCTGCCGACGCTGCGTTCACTGCGCCGCGTAGGTGGCTCCGCGACGAGGATCGCCGAATTGGGCGCTGCCCACCGACGCTCGGCGATGGCGACACTGCGCATCGCCTTCCTGTCGTCGCTGGTGTTGGAGCTGCTGGCCACCCTCGGCGTCGCGTTGGTCGCGGTGAGTGTTGGCCTGCGCTTGGTCTACGGCGACATGACGTTGACCGCCGGTCTCACGGCGCTGCTACTGGCACCCGAGGTGTTCTGGCCGCTACGTCGTGTCGGTGCGGCATACCACGCCGCACAGGAAGGAAAGACAGCCGCCGACAACGCCTTCCGTCTGGTCGACGCACTGCCATCACCGACCGGCGGGATGCGCCACGTCACGGCCGCGGGCGCCCGTATCGACATCACGGCACTCGAAGCCTCAGTCGAACCCGGGCGGGTGACTGTCATCACGGGTCCCAACGGGGCCGGCAAAACCACACTGCTGCAGGCCATTCTCGGCCTCAACGAGCCGACGTCGGGCCGGATCTACGTCGACGGTATCGACGTAGCCGACCTGGATCTGCCCGCGTGGTGGGCACAGGTCGCATGGCTTGCGCACCGTCCCGCCATCGTTCCAGGTACGGTTCGGCGGAACCTCGAACTCTTCGGGCCTCTCACTGATATCGATAAGGCCTGCCGGACAGCATGTTTCGATGACGTGCTGATGGGGCTTCCGGACGGCCTCGACACCAGGCTGGGCAGCGGCGGAGTCGGCCTGTCGCTCGGTCAGCGACAGCGGCTCGGGCTTGCCCGTGTTCTCGGGTCCTGCGCCACGATACTGCTTCTCGACGAGCCGACCGCTCACCTCGACGCCGCCACCGAAAACCGGGTGCTGTCAGCGATAACCGCGCGCGCGGCCGCCGGTGCGACGGTGGTCGTTGTCGGCCACCGGGACCCGGTGCTGGCCATCGGCGATCGCGTTCTGCACGTGGGGAGCTTCGTCGATGTTTGATCTTCTGCGCCCGCGGCTGCCCCGGCTGCTGCTGGCCATCCTGTTCGGGGTGCTGTCACTTGGCAGCGCGCTGGCCCTGGCTGGGGTGGCGGCGTGGCTGATCACCAGGGCTTGGCAGATGCCTCCGGTGTTCGACCTGACCGTGGCGGCGGTGGCGGTCCGCGCACTCGGCATCTCCAGAGGCGTGCTGGGCTATTGCGAGCGCCTGGCCTCCCACGACACCGCCCTGCGGGCCGCCGCCGACACAAGGGAGCGGCTGTATGCGCGGCTCGCGGCCGGACCCGCCGATGCGGTGATGAGGCGGCACACCGGTGAATTGGTCAGCGGCATCGGTACGTCGGTCGACGAGTTGTCCGATGTGCTCGTCCGTGCGGTGGTCCCGATTTCGGTCGCGGCCATCCTCGGAACTACTGCCACCATCATCATCTCGATCATCTCCACCGCGGCCGCCCTAGTGCTGGCGGTGTGTCTGCTGATCGCGGGTGTCGTTGCGCCCGTGCTGGCCGCCCGGGCCGCTGTTGCCGCCGAACGACTTGCCGCACAACATCGTTCCCAGCGCGATACCGCGGCGATGATCGCTCTCGAGCACGCGCCCGAACTCCGCGTCAGCGGTCGGCTCGA
>JAEZKH010000060.1 GCA_023415515.1 Actinomycetes bacterium | reverse complement strand
GTGCTGCTGGTGCTCGGCACCAGCAACGACGACGATCCCATGCGGCTGCGAGCCGGGGAGGTGCTCAGCCGGGTGGTCCTCACGTGTGCCGCGATGGATCTGGCCAGTTGTCCGTTGACCGAGCCGTTGAACGACGGCGGACGTCGGCTGGCGCTCGCCTGCGAGGTGTTCGACGGTGATGCGCATCCGCAGGCGCTGATCCGCATCGGCCTGCCCGCATCGGAGGACGAGTCGCCGCCGTTGCTGCCGCGACGGTCGGTGCAGGAGACCACGACGTGGGGCGAAGAGACCGCTGACCCTACGGAATAGCTTGTGTCACAACTGATCCGGCAGTGGCCCTGTCAAGCGTGACGGTCGGCAGAACACCGCGACCGCCGCGCACAGCGCGGCCGCGACCGCGAACGCCACCTGCACGCCGACCGCATCCGCGGTACCGCCGAGCAGCGCGGCGGCGATCGGCCGTGAGCCGAGGAACCCGACGAGCCACAGCGCCATGATCCGGCCGCGCAGGATCTCCGGCGCCCGCTCCTGTACCAGCGTGGCCAGTCCCGTCATGGCCCAGCCGAAACCCAGTCCGGCGATGGCGAATCCGGCGATCGCGACAGCGGGCGCCGAACCCAGTGCGAGAACCGCGCTGCCGACCGTCAACCCCGCGATTCCGATCGCCGACACCCGGGGCGAGGCCAGTCGGCCCCGCATCATCGCCAGCATCGTCATCCCGACGCCCGCGCCCACACCGAACGTCGCCGACAGCGTGCCGATCAGCGCTGTGCCGCCGCCGAGTTCGTCGGCCAGCGACGGGGTCAACGTGATCGACGGGTCCGACGCGATGCCGACCGTGGTGACCGACAGCAGAGCCAACAGCAGCGGGCGGTCGCGCCACACGTATCTCAGCGCGGTGCGCACGCGGTAGTCGGTGTCCGCACGCCGCTCCGGTGGCGCCGGGAAGCGCACCGCGACCAGGAAGAGCGCGAACACGAAGTGCAGGCCCGCGCTCACGGCGAAACCGGCCGCCGAACCGAGGTGCGCCGCCAGGTAGGCGCCGGACGCCGGCCCCACCACACGGCCGATCGTCATCGGCATGCTGTTGAGCGCCATCGCGGTGGACAGCTCGCCGTCGCGAATGAGGGTCGGGACGATCGACTGCATCGCCGGACCGCCGACGACGAAACCCAGCCCGACCAGCAACGATCCGATGAGCACGCCGACCGCGGCGGACGTGCCCGTCGGCCCACCTTCGCGATACAGCCATACCGCGGCGAGCCCCGAGCCGGCGACGCACAACACCCGGCCGAGCAGGATCTGCCGCGCGGGATTGCCGACGTCGGCCCACTTGCCGGTCGTCGGGCTCAGGATCAGCTGGGGGCCGAACTGTACGACGCCGACCATCCCGACCATCAGCGCCGAGCCCGTCGCGTCGTACATGACGATCGCGGCGACGATGCCGTGCGTCCAGACGGCCACGACCGCGAACATCTTGCCCCAGAACAGCGCCCCGAACACCGGGTCGAACATCAGCCCCAGCGCGCCGCGCGGGCGGGGCGGGGCGGTGGCCGCCGCGGGCGTCCGACGGCCGCCGTGCGGTGCGCGGCCGACGAGAGACATGGCTATATGCATAGCACTTCGATGTTTTTACGACTCACCTCGACTCCCGCCACCGCGGACCGGGCGCCCTGTTTCGGGATGGTGCGACGCGGAAACACTGCCCGAATGGGCAGGGCCGTTCGTACCGCCGTAGCCGCAGTGGCCTCGACCTTGGGTGCGGTCGCCGCGCGAGACCTCTTTCAACGCAGGCATGCCCTGTTGCGCAACTTCCCGCTGCTGGGCCACGCGCGCTACCTCATCGAGGCTGTGGGCCCCGAGTTGCGGCAGTACATCGTCGCCGCCAACAACGAGGAGCGGCCGTTCACCCGCGACCAGCGTCGGTGGGTGTACGCCTCGGCGAAGAACGAGAACAACTACTTCGGCTTCGGCACCGACAACGATCTGGAGTACACGGCCGGCTACCCGGTGATCAAGCACAAGACCTTCGCCCGCGCGACGGCCTCGTCGGCGCCGAAGGCGTCACACGAAGTGAAATTGCCGTGCGCCAAGGTGATCGGCGCGGCACGCGGCAGACCCGGCGCCTTTCGCCCGTCGTCTGTCGTGAACATCTCGGCGATGAGCTTCGGCTCGCTGTCGGCCAACGCCGTGGAGGCCTTCAACCGCGGGGCGGCGCTCGCTGACTGTCTGCACAACACCGGCGAGGGCGGACTGTCCCGCCACCACCGACACGGCGGTGAGCTGATCTTCCAGATCGGGACCGCGTACTTCGGGTGCCGCACCGCCGAGGGTCGCTTCGATGTCGAGAAACTCAAGTCCGTGGTGGCGAGCGCTCCGGTGCGTGCCCTGGAGATCAAGCTGAGCCAGGGCGCCAAGCCGGGCCTCGGCGGGCTGCTGCCCGCGCCGAAGGTGTCCGCAGAGATCGCCGAGGCCCGCGGCATACCGGCGGGTCGGGACTGCGTCAGCCCGTCACGGCATGCGGAGTTCTGCGACGCCGACAGCCTCCTCGACTGGGTCGAGATGCTGGCTGCGGAAACGGGGCTGCCGGTGGGGATCAAGTCGGCGGTCGGCGACGACGAGTTCTGGTACGAGCTGACCGATCTGATGCGGTCGACGGGACGCGGCGTCGACTTCGTCACCATCGACGGCGGGGAGGGGGGCACCGGCGCGGCGCCGCTCATCTTCACCGACACCGTGTCGCTTCCCTTCCAGGTCGGCTTCGCCAGGGTGTACCGCATCTTCGCCGAACAGGGCCTTGCCGAGCGGGTCGCGTTCATCGGCGGCGGAAAACTCGGTCTGCCGGACAACGCGGTGATCGCCTTCGCGCTCGGCAGCGACATGGTCAACGTGGCACGGGAGGCGATGCTCGCGGTTGGCTGCATTCAGGCGCAGCGGTGCCACACCGACAACTGTCCCACCGGCGTGGCAACCCAGAACGCCTGGCTGGCCCGCGGGCTGGTGCCCGAGGTGAAGGCGGTGCGGGTGGCGAACTACATCAAGGCGCTGCGCCGTGACCTGGTGAAGGTCGCCGAAACCTGCGGGGTCGAGCACCCGGGCCTGATCGACGTGGAGTCGGTGGACATCCTCACCGGGCGCACCGGATCCACGCCGCTGCACGAGGTCTACGGCTACAAGCCGGGAATGGGCATGCCGTCACCCGCCGACCGCGACGAGATCACCCGATTGATGACGACCGTTGAAACGCAGGATGATTCGGCGCCGCCATCGACCTCTGCCGCGGGCTGAGCCGGGGCGTCACCGCCGCCGACTGCGATACCTCTCCATCTTGTGCCGTGCCCCGCACACGTTCATCGCACACCACGTGCCGCTGCGACTGCGGCTCGTGTCGTAGAACACCCAGCCGCAACCGGGATTAGCGCAGGCCTTCAGCCGCTGTAACTGGTCGGCATCGGCCGACGCGATGCCCGCAAGCACTTCGGCGGCGATGCGGTGCACGCCGCGAGAGTCGCTCGGCGCCACCATGATCGGTCGGCCCGACGGGTCGAGGTCGACGCTCAGTCGCACGTCGGCGCCCGCGGCGCGAAGACGCTGTCGGACGCCGGGGGCCGGTGGACGGCCGTCCGCATGCGCCAGCAGCAGATCGCGAACCGCTTCCCTCACTTCGCGCAGCTGTGACAACTCGGACTCGTCGCAGTCGCGCGGTGCCCGACTGCCGTCCCGCGCGGCGACCAGCGCGAGGCAACGGCGCGCCGTTTCCGCGTCGGCGAGCAGGTCGTATCCGCCGAGCAGGTTGCGGGTGTTGAGCACCGCCTGCACGCGCTGCAACGGCGCAGGCGCAGGTTTCAGCGACAGCGCCTTGTCGAGGAGGTCTTCGACGGCAAGCGCTGTGTCATCGCTTCGGAATGCGCGCATCGCCGTCCAGTATCGGCTCCGGCTGTGTTACCGTCAAATAGATGATGACGGTAACACGAGGGGAACAGTCGCCTGCCCTGCCCATCGCGGCGGCGGGTTGCGCGGCGGTCGGGGTCGGCTTCGGCTTCGCCAGGTACGGCTTCGGCCTGTTCGTGACGACGTTTCGGGCCGAGTTCGGGCTCACGACTGCGGTGATCGGCGCCATCGGCAGCGCCGCTTCGGCGATGTACCTGGTGGCGCTGCTCAGCTGCGGTGCGCTGACCGCGCGCTACGGCCCCCGGTTGCCGGTATTGCTGGCCAACCTGTCGGCGGTCACCGGCCTCGCGTTGATCGCCTGCGCAGCCGACGCGCCGATGCTGATCGCCGGGGTGGTGATCGCCGCGGCCAGTTCAGGCCTGGTGTGGGGTCCGTTCGCCGACGCCGTCACCACGGGCGTGGCGCCGCGGTGGCGTGACCCCGCGCTCTCGGTCATCAGCAGCGGCACCACGTTCGGGCTGATCGCCGCGGGCGCACTGGCGCTGTGGGCGGCCGACCGGCCCGGACACCTCTGGCGCGCGATCTGGCTGGTCCTCACCGCACTCGCCGCGGCCGTGGCGCTGCTGGCCTACCGGGCGATGTCGGACGGCGACACCCGCGCGGCGGCGGCCCGAGAGGTGCGGTTCCGTCCGACCGCCGACGCGCTGCCGATGTGCGCGATGAGCGCGCTGTACGGCGCGGCGGGGGCGGTCTTCTTCACCTTCGCGGTGGACATGGTCCGCAGCGAGGGCCTCGGTGCCCGCTGGGGCGCACTGCTGTGGCTTCTCGTCGGCATCGGCGGCATCAGCGGCGTTGCCACCGGCGCCGCCGTCGCCAGACTGGGTCTCGGCCGTGCGATGCGGGCAGCCGTCGGGGTGCTCGCCGCCGCCATCGTGGGCCTGGCCGTCGCGCCGTCGAACGCGGGGCCCGCGGCGCTTGCCGCGTTGGCGTTCGGGTTCGCCTACATGCCGTTCGCCGCGCTCTTGGCGATCTGGAACCAGCGCCTGCACCCCACGCATCCGACAAGCGGTCTCGTCCTGTCGCTGTTCTGCCTCGGGGTCGGCGGCGTCGCGGGACCCGCCGTGATGGGTGTCGTGGCCGGGGCGGCGGGGCTGCGAACCGCCTTCGCGGTCACCGCGGCGGTCCTCGTGGTTGGAGGCCTTCCGCTGTGCCGCCGGATCAGGACATGACGGCGACGCCGCTTGGAGATCCGCGCCGGTGGGTACATGCGTGCGAACAACGAATGTGTGAGGGGATGCGTTGCCCGAAGACCTCGATTGCCCCAAGAGGATGCACTACGGGCCGTGCGGTGGTGTGCGCCCCGACGGGCAGTGCGAGATGCGTCCCGGCCCGTGCGCTTTTCCCGACGTCGTCGCGTGGTCGGGGCCGCAGGCAGCACCTCGTTCGGTGGCGGCGCCGCAGATCCTCACCGACTTCAGCGCAAACCCGTTCGACGCGGCGGACATCGCCGCCACGGCCGCCGTGCTGGCCGGCTCAGCCGACGCCGTGCTTGTCGGCGAACACCAGAACCGGCCCGACTTCCCGCCCACGCTGATGGGTCGGCTCCTGCTCGACGCCGGTGTCACGCCGTGGCTCACGCTGTCGTGTCGGGACCGCAACCGCGTGGTCCTCGAGCAGGAGCTTCGCGGGCTGCACACACTCGGTGTGCGGTCGGTGTTGTGCGTCACCGGCGACGGGCGCGGCTACGACGTCCGGCCCGACGTCACACAGACCTTCGACCTCGACGGTCCGCGTCTGGTTTGTCTTGCCGCTTCGGTCGGCATGGTCGCGGCCGTCCCCGAGACGCCGAGCGCACCCCCGGTGGCCGCGCGCCCGCGGCGGCTGGTCGAAAAGCAGCGGGCCGGTGCCAGCCTGGCGGTGCTCAACCATCTGCGCGTCCCGGCAATGGTCGCCGACTTCATGCGGCTGGCACGGGCTGACGGCCTGACGATCCCGGTCATCGCCGCCGTCGCCGTCTTCACCGACCCGGTCTCCGCGGCCGTTCTACAGGGCCTGCCGGGTCTGCAACTCGACCAGGAGGTCGTCAACGAGGTGCTGGACTCGGAGGACCCGATCGAAGCCGGGGTGTCGGCGGCCGTCGCCGAGGCGCAGGCGCTGTTGGGGATCGACGGCGTCGCAGGCGTGAATCTCTCGGGTCTCGCGTCGGCGTCAGGCGCCCGGGTCGGCGCGGAGATCAAGGCCGAAGTCGGGCGCCGAATCAAGGTCGAGGCGGCGTCGTGAGCGAAGCGATGGAGGCCGAGTTCGACACCGTCGCCGAGTGGACGGCTCGGGTGGCGCAACGACTCGGACCCGAGCACTACATACCGGCAGGCTGCCGTGGCAGCGGAAGCCCGGCCGCACTGGACTGGCTGATCTCCGGGCTCGGGCTGTCGGCGAACGAGGCCATGCTCGACTGCGGCGCAGGGGTGGGCGGACCCGCCGCATACGCCGCGCACAAGGTCGGTGCCGTGCCGCTGCTGGTCGAACCGGAAGCAGGCGGCTGCCGCGCGGCGCGGACACTTTTCGGCTTTCCCGTGGTGCAAGCGGTCGGTTCGGCGTTGCCGCTCGCCGACGCGACGTTCGACGCCGCTTGGTCGCTCGGCGTGCTGTGCACGACGTCTCGCCAACTCGAACTCCTGACCGAGCTACGCCGGACCGTCCGGCCGCCCGGCCGGATAGCGCTGCTGGTGTTCGTCGCACGAGAACCCGTGTCGGGAAAACAACCACAGGGCAACCACTTTCCGACACCGGACGGGCTCGCCGCACTGATCGATGACGCGGGGCTTCGAATCCAGGCCTGGCGCGGCACCGACGACCTGCCCGCCGCGTCGCAGGACTGGAACCGTCGCGTCGACGCCGTCACCGACGCACTTGCCGAGCGCTACGGAGACACGCAGGCGTGGCAGGTCGCCGAGCGGCAGAGCAACCGGATCGCCGATCTGCTGTCCGAGGGCGCTGTCACCGGCGAGTTGCTCGTGCTGCGGCACGCCTCCTCATCAACCTCCTCATGAACCTCCTCATGAACGAAGAAGCGTCAGCAGCGTGATCTCGCTCGGTGCGAAGATCCGGAACGGCGGGCCCCAGAACCCGGTGCCACGGCTCGTGTAGAGCGCAGTGCGGTCACCGTGTCTGCTCAGCCCGGCCACCACCGGTTGGTCCAACCGGACCAGCAGGTGGAACGGCCAGATCTGGCCGCCGTGGGTGTGCCCGGAGATCTGCAGCGCAACGCCTGCGCGGGCAGCGTGGGCGACCTGCTTGGGTTGGTGCGCGAGCAGGAGCACGGGCAGCGCGGGGTCGGCGCCGGCGAGTGCGGCCGCCAGATCCGCACCGTGCCCCGGTACGCCGGATCCCGCGGCGGTGGCGTCGTCCACGCCCGCCACGACGAGGCGGTCGCCGCCTCGCTCGACGACGATGTGCCGGTTGTGCAGGGCGGTCCAGCCGATGCCCTCCATGTAGTCCAGCCAGTCCTGCGCCTCGCTGAAGTATTCGTGGTTACCGGTGACGTAGACCCGCGCCGACGTGGCCCGCACCGAGGCCAGTGGGCGAGCCTGTGCCTCGCGGATGGGCACCGCGCCGTCGGCGATGTCGCCGACGTGGCAGACGATGTCGGCGCCGACCTCGTTGACCCTTTCCACCACCCGCGTCGACCACCGCGCGCGGGCGATCGGCCCGTAGTGGGTGTCGGTGATGACGGCGATCCGGGTCCCGTCGAGTCCGGGCGCGAGTCCGGCGACGGCGACGTCGACGGCCTTCACCCGCGGCACCCGCATCGCCTCGACGTATCCCCAGACGAGCAGCACCACCGCCACCGCCAGCACCGAGAGCGCGACTGCCCGCGACCTCAACGGGTCCTCGACCCCCGCAACGGCGAGGACGACTTTTGCGACTTGGCCGAGCAACGACCAGGCGAACAGCACCCAGCCGACGCCGAGCACCGTGTCACCGACGACGGCCGCCCAGTCGCGATGTCGGCGACCGTGGCCGAGCACCATCGTCGCTGGCAGCGTCAGGAATGCCGCGGCGAGCAGCGCGCCGCCCGGCACGACGACGTAGAGCGGCCACCGCGCCGCAGGCGCCAGCAGCGTCGCGGCGGGCACACCGAACAACAGCAGCATCACCGCGAGCACGACGGCCATGCGGCGCCACCTGCGCGCAGACCGTCGCGACGGTTCGTTGGTTTCGGCTGTTTCGGCGGGGGTGTGTGTCATCGCGCCTTCGACGCTACCGACGGCCGACGAGGTGGCGCGGCGGCGCAGGAATAGGGCGGCGTGGAGCAGCGTTGGCAGGCCACATGCGGTTCGGGATCTCCACATTCGTCAACGACGACACCATCGACACGGTCTCCCTGGCCAGGGCGGTCGAGGAGCGGGGATTCGATTCCCTCGCCATCGCCGAGCACACGCACATCCCCGCCAGCCGCGAGTCGGCCTATCCGATGGGCGGGGAGTTGCCGTCGATCTACTACCGGACGCTCGACCCGTTCGTGACGCTGGCCGCTGCCGCCGCAGTGACAACGAAGATCCAGTTGGTCACCGGTATCGCGCTGCTCATCCAGCGCGACCCGATCATCACGGCGAAAGAGGCCGCGAGCATCGACCTGATCTCCAACGGCCGGTTCGTCTTCGGTGTCGGCGCGGGCTGGAACATCGAGGAGTTACGCAACCACGGCACCGACCCCAAGACCCGCGGTGCGCTGCTCGACGAGCGCATCGAGGCCATCAAGTCGCTGTGGACCACCGAACCCGCCGAATACCACGGCACCTACGTCGACTTCGAGCCCTCGTTCATCCGCCCGAAACCGGTCCAGAAGCCACACCCTCCGATCTTCATCGGCGGGGACTCCGACGCCACCGTCAAGCGGGTGATCCGGCACGACGCGGGCTGGATCGCCAATCCCCTCCCGGTCGAACGACTCGCCCTGCGCATCGGTCAGATGCGTGACGGGGCTGGGCACGACGTGCCGCTGTCGCAGTTCGGCACGCCCGTGGACCTCGACTATTGGAGTGCCGCAGAAAAGCTGGGCTTCGGCCAGCTCGCGCTGCTGCTGCCGACCAAGCCGCTCGATGAATCGCTGCGTCTGCTCGACGACTACGCCGAGCAGGTGGCGAGATACCGCGGCTAGCGATGTCGAGAACACCGTGACCGCTCCGTCCCATGGGTATGCGACCGACCAGGGTCGCGGACCTGAAGGGAGAAGAGCATGCCGAAGTACCTTTTTCTCAAGCACTACCGGGGCGCGCCCGCGGCGGTCAACGATGTGCCGATGGATGAGTGGACGGCGGCCGAGGTCGAGGCGCACATTCGCTACATGGACGACTTCGCACAGCGGCTGAAAGACAGCGGCGAGTACGTCGACAGCCAGGCCCTCGCCGCCGACGGCGCGTGGGTCCGCTACGACGGTGCGGGCAGGCCGCCGGTGACCGACGGCCCGTTCGCCGAGACAAAGGATCTGATCGCCGGGTTCATGGTCGTCGACGTGGACTCCCACGAGCGTGCCGTCGAGCTGGCAGGTGAGTTGTCGGCCGCTCCCGGTGCCGGTGGCAGGCCGATCCACGAGTGGCTCGAGGTGCGGCCGTTCATGGGCTCGCCGACGACCGTGACCGAGTGACCCCGCAGCGGTGAACGAGACCCGGCTGCGCGAGCTGATCCCGCGGGTGCTCGCGGTTCTCGTTCGCCGCGGCGCCGACTTCGCAACGGCGGAGGACGCGGTTGCGGAGGCGCTCGTGCGCGCCGTGGAAGTGTGGCCGGAACGGCCGCCCGACGACCCGTTGGGTTGGCTCATCACCGCGGCGTGGCGTCGCTACATCGACGCCGCCCGATCCGACGCCGCCCGCCGCGACCGCGAGCTGTTGGTGTCCGGTGAGCCCGCACCCGGCCCCACCGAGGCGGCCGACGACACATTGGCGCTCTGCTTCCTGTGCGCGCATCCGAGCCTGAGTGGCGCATCGGCTGTCGCCCTCACGCTGCGAGCCGTCGGCGGGCTCACCACCCAGCAGATCGCCCGAGCCTATATGGTGCCGGAAACAACTATGGCACAACGCATTTCGCGAGCCAAGCGCACCATCGGTGATGTCCGGCTGGACCAGCCCGGAGATCTGCGCACCGTGCTGAAGGTGTTGTACCTGATCTTCAACGAGGGGTACAGCGGCGACATCGACCTCGCCGCGGAGGCCATCCGGCTCGCCCGCGAGTTGTACGCAAGCACCGACGACCCCGAGGTGGCCGGATGCCTCGCGCTCTTCCTGCTCCACCATGCCCGCCGTGCGGCCAGGATCCGCGCCGACGGCAGCCTGGTGCCGCTGGCCGAGCAGAACCGCGCACTGTGGCGCACCGATCTGATCGCCGAGGGCGTGAACGTGCTGCAGGCCGCGCTCGCGTGCGACCGCCTCGGGGAGTATCAGGCGCAAGCCGCGATCGCGGCGCTGCACGCCGACGCGCAATCGGCCGACGAGACCGACTGGGGGCAGATCGTCGAGTGGTACGACGAACTGGTGAGACTGACCGACAGCCCGGTCGCGCGACTCAATCGCGCGGTGGCGATCGGTGAGGCGGACGGTCCGCGGGCGGGGCTGGCAGCGCTGGCCGAACTCGATCCGGCCGTCCCGCGACACACGGCGGCGGTGGCCTACTTACACGAGCGGTCAGGCGACATCCGACGCGCCGCAACGCTGTACGCGGCGGCGGCCGTACAGGCGCACAGCATGGCCGAACGCAACCACCTCATGGTGCGCGCCGCCACGCTGCGCCGGGGACAGAGTTGCGCGGCGACCGCGCCCGACGGCGGACTGTCCCCGGCCTGATGCGGCTGACCTGCTGCTTTGGTCCGATGGCTGGTGGGTTCGATACCGTACCGAGGTGACCGAGGAGGTACGCGCCATGACTGTGACCGCGCAACGCGACGAGGTGATCGGCCTTGCGGAAGGGGCCGGCTGGCAGCACCGGGATGCCGACCGCAGCGACTACTACCTGCGCAGGCCTGAACGCGTGCACATCGTCTGGCAGGGCAGCCAGGCGATCAGCGGCGGTGCGCTGTACCGCGACAACATCCTGATGTCGACGACCAGAGAACTGGACACCGTCAAGGGCTGGCTGACACGCTGACCGGTCCGCTCATGACGCTGTCAGCTCAGCTGTGGTCGGACAGCTCCGATGTGGCCGCCGATGTGCTCGCCCACCCGTTCGTTCGCGGTCTCGCCGACGGCTCACTGCCGAGTGAAGTCTTCGCCGGCTACCTGGCGCAGGACGCATTCTTTCTCGAATCCTTCGCTCGCGCATATGCTTTGGCGCTTGCCCACAGCCCCGACACCTCGACGTTGCTCACCCTCGCCGACCTGCTGGCGGGGGTGCGGCAGGAACTCGGGCTGCACGGCTCCTACGCAGCGTCGTGGGGTATCGACATGGCGGGCGTGCAACCGCTGCCCGCGACGCTGGCCTACACCGAGTTCCTGCTCGCGACGGCCGCGACCAAGGGGCTCGGCGTCGTCTTCGCGGCGATGACGCCGTGCATGCGGCTCTACGCGTGGCTCGGGGCGTCTCTCGACGCGGACGCGGCCGGGCCGTACGCGCAGTGGGTGCAGACCTACGCCGACCCCGAGTTCGAGGCGACGGCCGCCGCGCTGGAGCGGCTGCTCGATCAACAGCACGACACCGACGCGGTCCGTGTCGCCTACCGCCGCGCGATGCAGTTGGAGCTGGCCTTCTTCGAGGCGGCGTTCGTCGCACACTGACCTCATCCGAGGGCCGAGCGGCGCAGATCGACGCCCGCGGCCAGGCACCTCGGACACCACACCATCGTCCTCGCGCAGCGCCGCCGCCACGGCGTAACGGTTCGGGCCACGCCCGACACCAACCGATGTCACCACTGCCGCACGCCGAGGGAGCCACCACCATGACCGAAACAACAGCCTCTGACACTCCGATCGCCGCGCGGGCGGCCGCGATCGACCGGCTCGCGGGTCACCTCGCCCGCTACGGACTCGTCGTCGTCATCGGCTGGATCGGCTTGATGAATTCACGTCGTACGAGGCGTACGGGATCGAGTCGCTCGTCGCCAACAGCCCGCTGATGAGCTGGATGTACGACGTCTTCTCCGTCACCACGTTCTCCGCGCTGCTCGGTGTGCTCGAGGTCGGCGCTGCGGTGCTGCTGGCCGTCAAGCCGTGGGCGCCCCGGCTTTCGGCGGCCGGAAGCGTCATCGCGATCGGGCTGTTCGTCGCGACGATCACGTTCCTGTTCACCACACCCGGCGTGTTCGAGGCATCACAGGGCGGGTTCCCGATGCTGTCGACGTCGGGACAGTTCCTCATCAAGGACGTCGCACTGCTCGGGGTTTCGGTGTGGACGCTTGCCGATGCGCTGCGTTCGGTGAGGGCCGCCGACTGAGTGGATACGCTCTGGCTGACATGACCACGACCGCAGGCGACGAGACCGCGCTCGTCGCGGGTCTTCTGGCCCGTGACGAGTCGGTCTACGCCGAGCTGGTCGACCGCCACACCCCGTCGATGTTGCGGGTCGCGCGCGGGTATGTGCGCAGCCATGCCGTCGCCGAGGAAGTCGTGCAGGAGGCATGGCTGGCGCTGCTCACCGGAATCGCGAAGTTCGAAGGTCGATCATCGCTTCGCACATGGCTTTTCAGCATTCTCATCAACATCGCGAAGGCGCGTGCGTTGCGGGAGCAGCGAAGCGCGGGCGCCGAGGCGATGGCTCTCACCGGCGGCACCGTTGACCCTGCCCGCTTCCGACCGGCCGGCGACCGATGGCCCGGTCACTGGCGCGCAGACGCGGTGCCGCAACCGTTCCCGGAGACGCCGGAGGGTGCGGTGCTCGGCAGGGAAGTGGTCGCGGTGGCGCGCGCGGAACTCGACAGGCTGCCCGAGCGACAGCGCCTGGTGGTGACGATGCGAGACCTGCTCGGCTTCGACTCGGCGGAGGTGCGTGAGCTCCTCGACATCAGCGTGGCCAACCAGCGGGTACTCCTGCATCGCGGACGGGCGGCCGTGCGGCAGGTACTCGAGAACTATCTGAGGGACCCGACGTGACTGGAGCCATGGACTGCAACGAGCTCGTCGAATTGGTCACCGCCTACCTCGACGGATCGCTCGACCCCGACACCCGGGCCCGTTTCGACGTGCACCTGCTGGAATGCGAGGGCTGCGAGAACTACCTGCAGCAGTTCCGGGCCACGGTCGAGACGCTGGGACGGATCGACGAGGACACCCTGGATCCGTCGTTCCGCGACCGGCTCCTCGACGCGCTGCGGGACTGGCGCTAGCCCGCCGACCGGACCGCCGTGCGCCGGCCGTCCTATGGTCGAGCGGTGACGATCGCCTACGACGAGGCGCTGTGCGAGCGGATTCGAGTCCACCTGTCGAATCACGAGCGACGCGCTGTGACCGACCCGACGAAGCGTCACGCGGCCGTGGCCGTCGTGCTCGTCGACTCCGACGTCGGCGACGACCGGGTCGATCCGGTGGACGTGGACGGTTGGAACGACGGGCGTGAGGTCGCGCTGGCCGGCCTCGACGGCCGCATGGTGAACGTCGCGGGCGGTGCGGCGTTCCTGTTGTGCCGCAGAGCAACCCGGCTGTCCTCACATGCCGCGCAATGGGCCCTTCCCGGCGGAAGGCTCGATCGGGGGGAGACGGTGGTCGATGCCGCGCTGCGCGAACTCGACGAAGAAGTCGGTGTGCGCCTGACCGAGGCCGACGTCGTCGGCCTGCTCGACGACTACCCGACGCGATCGGGCTATGTCATCACCCCGGTCGTCATCTGGGGTGGCGGCCGCCTCGATCCACGGCCGGCCCCCGAC
>JAEZKH010000025.1 GCA_023415515.1 Actinomycetes bacterium | reverse complement strand
GCCGCGCGACATCCTGGAGGCCAGCGGGGTCGACGGTGCGACGGCGTTCCAGGCGTTCCGGGAGCTGACACTGCCGCACCTGCGCCGGTTCATCGAGCTGGGCGTGGTGCTGGGTGCGATCTATCTGGTCAACACCTTCGACACGATCTACATGATGACCCAGGGCGGTCCCGGTATTGCCAGTGCGAACCTGCCGTTCTACATCTACCAACGCGCGTTCCTCGGCTTCGACATGGGCCAGGCCGCGGCCATGGGCGTGGTGGTCGTCATCTTCACGATCATCATCGCCAACTTCGCCCTTCGGTTGATCTTCAAATCGTTCACCGGCAAGGAAGAGGCAGCCTGACATGACAACGACAGTTGAAAGAGACACGGCCGCAACGGCTGCGGCGGAGCCGTCGAAGAAGAAGTCCCGCAAGTTCAGCCCCTGGGGGGTGGTGGCATGGATCGCGGGGATCGGCTTCTTCTTCCCGGTGTTCTGGATGGTGTTGACTGCGTTCAAGTCGGAATCCGACGCGGCAACCAGTCCGCCGAAGCTGTTCTTCACCCCGACGCTCGATCAGTTCAAGGCGGTGTTCGAACAGGGGATCGGCCCGGCGTTCCTGAACTCGGTGTTCGCCACCGGGATCTCGACGGTGCTGGTCTTGCTGCTCGGTGTGCCCGCGGCATTCGCGCTTTCGCTTCGGCCGGTGCGCAAGACGCAGGATGCGCTGTTCTTCTTCATGAGCACGAAGATGCTGCCGATCGTCGCAGTGATCCTCCCGCTGTACGTCATCGTGTCCAATATCGGCCTGCTGGACAACATCTGGGCGCTGGTGATCCTCTACACGGCGATGAACCTGCCGATCGCGGTGTGGATGATGAGGTCGTTCTTCCTCGAGGTGCCCGGTGAACTGCTGGAGGCGGCGAGCCTCGACGGCGCGAGCCTGTGGCGCTCAGTGCGGGAAGTGATTCTTCCGTTGGTGTCACCGGGCATCGCGGCCACCGCCCTGATCTGCGTGATCTTCGCATGGAACGAGTTCTTCTTCGCGGTGAACCTCACCGCGGTGAACGCCCAGACCATGCCTGTGTACCTGGTCGGCTTCATCGCCGGTCAGGGACAGTACTGGGCCGTGCTCTCGGCGGCCGCGACCCTGTCCGCGCTGCCGGTCGTCCTGTGCGGGTGGCTCGCCCAGAACAAGCTGGTGCGCGGACTTTCGTTCGGCGCGATCAAGTAACCGTCAAGAATCAGACTGAGAACACGGAGACAATCCATGGCATCCATCACCTACAAGAACGCGACCTGCATCTACGAAGGGTCCGACAAGCTGGCCGTCGACTCCCTCAACCTCGACATCTCCGACGGCGAGTTCGTCGTGCTGGTCGGGCCTTCGGGTTCGGGTAAGAGCACCGCGCTACGGATGCTGGCAGGCCTCGAGGACATCGACGAAGGGTCCATCGAGATCGGCGGAAAGGACATGACCGGAGTTCCGTCCAAGGACCGCGACATCGCGATGGTGTTCCAGAACTATGCGCTGTACCCCAACAAGACCGTCGCCGAGAACATGGGGTTCGCATTGAAGCTTCGCGGCGTATCCGCCGACGAGCGGCGCAGAAAAGTCGAGGAGGCAGCCAAGATCCTCGACCTCACCGAGTTCCTGGACCGCAAGCCCGCCAAGCTGTCCGGCGGTCAGCGGCAGCGCGTCGCGATGGGCCGCGCGATCGTGCGCGAACCGCAGGTGTTCTGCATGGACGAGCCCTTGAGCAACCTCGACGCCAAACTGCGGGTGCAGACGCGCACCCAGATCGCCGCGCTGCAGCGGCGTCTCGGCACCACGACGGTGTATGTCACCCACGATCAGGTGGAGGCGATGACCATGGGTGACCGGGTCGCCGTGCTGCGGTTCGGCAAGCTGCAGCAGTTCGCGTCGCCGAACGAGCTCTACGACCGGCCGGCCAATGCCTTCGTCGCGGGTTTCATCGGTTCGCCCGCAATGAATCTCGTGACACTGCCCGTCACCGCCGACGGTGTGAAAGTCGGTGACAACACGTTGGAGTTGCAGCGTGACGATCTCACCAAGGTCAGCGACGCCGGGCTGGACGAAGTGACCATCGGCATCAGGCCGGAAACGCTCGAGATCTCCGACGACGGCGGCGTCGACGTCGTCGTCGACCTCGTCGAGGATCTGGGCAGCGAGGCATACGTCTACACGCATGCGGGTTCCGGCTCGGGCGTCGAGTTGGTCGCGCGGTGCAATCCGCGGACGGCTCCTCGGCTCGCCGACACCGTGAAGCTACGCAAGTCTGCAGACGGGGCGGTTCACCTGTTCCATCCGAAGACCGGTGAACGGCTGAATTGAGGGCACGGGAGGAGCAGGTCTGGTGGGGGCACCGGAGTTCCGGCTTCGGACGCCGACCGCGGGTCTGCTGGCTCTCCCGTGGGACGCGCCGCTGTCGCAGTGGAACGTGCCCGACGTGCCGCTTCGCGACATCGCCGTCGGCCCCAGCAGGCACCTGGTCAAATTCGTCGAAGCCGACGGTGCGCTGTGGGCCGTCAAGGACATGCCCGCGCGAATCGCGGTCAAGGAGTATGACGTTCTGCGCAGGCTCGAGGACATGGACCTGCCCGCCGTGCGTCCGGCCGGTTTGGTGCTGCAGCCGGAGTTCGACACCGCGATCCTCGTCACCCGTTACCTGGAGGGGTCGTGGCAGTACCGCCGGTTGTTCATGCGGCTGCCGCCCGACCAGCCCAAGCACCGGGCGCGGCTGCTCGACGGCATGGCCGGGCTGCTGGTCGAACTGCACCGCCACGGCGTGTTCTGGGGTGACTGCTCGCTGGCGAACACACTGTTCTCCCGCGACGGTCAGACGCTGCAGGCGTGGCTCGTCGACGCAGAGACCTCCGCGGTGCATCCCAGGTTGAGCCGAGGGCAGCGGGAGCACGACATCGAGATCATGGTGGAGAACGTCGCCATGGGCCTGGTCGATCTGGCCGAGCGGCTCGACGACCCGGAGCAGTTGCAGGACACGCTGATCGCGGAGGCCGAGCACCTTCGGGACCGCTACACGTCGCTGTGGGACGTCCTGCACGCCGAACCGGTCTTCGGCTTCGCCGATCGGTACCGCGTCGAGGGCACGGTGCGGCGCCTGAACGACATGGGCTTCGCCGTCGACGAAGTTTCGCTGCAGCCGGTGTCCGACGATCCCAGCCAACTCAGAATCCATGTCGCGGTGGGGGATCGCCGCTTCCACGCGCAGCGCCTGCGAGAGCTCACCGGCCTCGACGTCGGCGAAGGGCAGGCGCGCATCCTGCTCGGCGACATGCAGGCCTACCGGGCGCAGCTGTGCCGGGAGGCCGGCCACGACGTCGACGAGTCGACGGCAGCGCGGCTGTGGGTGATCGAGGTGTTGACACCGACCGAGCACATGGCGCATGCGGCGGTGAACAACACCGGCACGGCGATCCAGGCGTATTGCGATCTGCTCGAAGTGCGGTGGCTGCTCAGCGAGCGCGCAGGCCGCGACGTGGGCACCGATGTCGCGCTTGCGGCGCTGCGTCGCGAGACGATCCCGGCCGACTCGGCGGCCAAGATGGCCGTTGCCGAGGTGCCGACGGCGCCGATGCCCGTCATCGAGTTGGACGACTGACTGCTCGATACACCTAGACGACGGGTTCCTCGCCGGGGTTGGTGCCGTAGCCGGTCTGCGGGTTGGCCCCCGGGAAGTCATGGGTGAACACCTGACTGGGCGTGAGCCTGCAGTTGTTGTCCATCGGCGTCTGATCGCCCGAGCAGTAGGGGACCAGTTCCTCGGGGTCCGCGACAGCCTGCGCACCGCCGCCCGTCACGGTCGCGGCGGCCGCGATCAGGCAGGCCGCGAGGATTCGCCTCATCGTTCAACCGTACAACGGGTACTACCGTGGCGTGGTGGATCGATTTGGCCGGGTCAGGCTGACAAACCCGGACAAAGTGCTGTACCCGGCGACGGGTCGACGGCGCAAGGCCGTCACGAAGCAGGAGGTGTTCGACTACTACGTCAACGTCGCCGAGGCCATGATCCCGCACATCGCAGGCCGGGCGGTGACCCGCAAACGCTGGCCCAACGGCGTCGGCGAGCCGTCCTTCTTCGAGAAACAGCTCGCCAGCTCGGCGCCCGACTGGCTGGAGCGGGCGTCGATCACCCACAAGTCGGGCACCACGACCTATCCGCTCATCAACAGCGCAGAAGGGCTGGCCTGGATCGCACAACAGGCATCGCTGGAAGTGCATGTGCCGCAATGGCGTTTCGTCAACTCGTGGAGCCGTGAGGGCGGCGCCGAGCAGATACCGGGCCTGGCCACCCGCGTCGTCTTCGACCTCGACCCCGGCGAAGGGGTCACATTCCGCCAGCTCTGCGAGGTCGCACACGAGGTTCGCGAGCTGATCACCGGCATCGGGCTTTCCACCTTCCCGCTGACCAGCGGCAGCAAGGGTCTGCATCTGTACGTGCCGCTGGAGAAGCCGATCAGCTCACACGGCGCGTCGGTCCTCGCCCGGCGGATCGCGGTGCAGCTGGAGAAGTCGATGCCGAAGCGCGTGACGGCCACCATGACCAAGAGCCAGCGCAGCGGCAAGGTGTTCGTGGACTGGAGCCAGAACAACGGCAACAAGACCACGATCGCGCCGTATTCGCTGCGCGGTCGCGAAGAGCCCACGGTCGCGGCGCCGCGCACCTGGGACGAGATCGAGGATCCGAAGCTCCGGCATCTTCGGTTCGACGAAGTGCTCGAACGCCTGGAGCGCGACGGCGACCTGTTGGCCGACATGGACGCCGACGCGCCCGTCGCCGACGCGTTGTCCACCTACCGCAGCATGCGCGACGCGGGCAAGACGCCCGAGCCCGTTCCGAACACCGCGCCGGTCACCGGCAACGACGACTTCTTCGTCATCCAGGAACACCACGCCCGCAGGCTGCACTATGACTTCCGGCTCGAACGTGACGGCGTTCTGGTCAGCTGGGCGGTGCCCAAGAATCTGCCCGACACGCCGTCGGTCAACCACCTGGCCGTGCACACCGAGGACCATCCGCTGGAATACGGCACGTTCGAAGGCGAGATCCCCAAGGGGGAGTACGGCGGCGGCACGGTGATCGTGTGGGATTCAGGCACCTACGAGGCCGAGAAGTTTCGCGACCCCGGCGTCAACGGGGAGAAGGCCGTCAAGGGCAAGGGCGAGGTGATCGTCACGCTGCATGGAAAGAAGATCACCGGCCGCTATGCGCTGATCCAGACCGACGGCAAGAACTGGTTGGCGCACCGCACGAAGGAGCAGCCGCAGCCGCAGGCAGGCGACCTGGCGCCGATGCTGTCAACCGAGGGTTCGGTGGCGAAACTGAAGCGAACGCAGTGGGCGTTCGAAGGCAAGTGGGACGGCTACCGCGTGCTGGTCGACGCCGACCACGGCAGGCTCAACCTGCGCTCACGGCGCGGCCGCGACGTCACCGCCGAGTTTCCGCAATTCGCCGCGCTGGCAGCCGATCTCGCCGATCACCACGTCATCCTCGACGGCGAGGCGGTGGCGTTGGACAACGACGGAGTGCCCAGCTTCGGTGAAATGCAGAACCGCGCCCGCTCGACGCGCGTCGAGTACTGGGCCTTCGATGTCCTCTACCTCGACGGCCGCTCGCTGCTCAAGGCGAAGTACTCCGACCGCAGACGGATCCTCGAGGCGCTAGCCGAAGGCGGTGGCCTGATCGTGCCCGACGCGTTGCCCGGCGACGGCCCCGAGGCCCTCGAATACGCGCGCAAGCGACGCTGGGAAGGCGTGGTCGCCAAGAAGCGCGATTCGACGTATCAGCCTGGCAGGCGGTCGGCGTCGTGGATCAAGGACAAGATCTGGAACACCCAGGAGGTGGTCATCGGCGGCTGGCGCCGCGGTGAGGGCGGGCGGTCCAGCGGCATCGGCGCGCTGATGCTCGGCATTCCCGCCGACGGTGGGCTTCAGTTCGTCGGTCGGGTCGGCACCGGCTTCACCGACAAGGCGCTCAAACACCTCAAAGCCGTGCTCGCCCCGCTCGAGACAGACGAATCACCGTTCAATGCAAGACTTTCCACACAGGACGCCAAGGGTGTGTCGTTCGTGCGGCCGGAACTGGTCGGTGAGGTCCGCTACAGCGAGCGAACGTCGGATGACCGTCTGCGTCAACCGAGTTGGCGGGGGTTGCGGGAGGACAAGACGCCCGACGAGGTTGTCTGGGAGTGATGCCCGAGCGACGAGGGATGGCGAGTCGCGCGGTTCGACGTGGCGCCGTGACGAACCCATGACGGCCGTGGAGGTCGCCGATTGTCATCGGCCGTGCGCGAAGCCGGTCGCGAACATCTTGAGCATGCGGTCGAAAGTGTCCGCGGCGTCGGGCGTCTGGCCGATCCCGGCCTGCTCGATCGTGACCGCGCCGTGAACTGCACTCCAGACGATCTGAGCGTCTTCTGGCAAGTCTCGTTTCCGGTCAGACACTTTCAGCGTCCGAATCAGCGCCACCAGGACGTCGAACACGGCACGCCCCGAGCGTGCGACGTCTGATGCCTGGTCTTCGAGCGGAGTGCCTGCGCCGAAGATCAACGAGTAGCGGGCGGGATGGCGGATGGCGAAGTCGCGATAGTTTCGGCAGGCCAGAATGAATCGCTCCTTGGGTTCGATGTCCGCCGACACGTCGATGGCCGCGGCGAGCTGATCCAACGCCCGCATAGCCAGCGCGACGAGCATCCCGTCCTTGCTGCCGAACCTGTTGTAGACGCTCATCGGTGAGACCGAGGCATGCTGTGCGACGGCGCGGATCGTGACACCGCCGACGCCGTCGCGGTCCAGCACGGCCTCGGCCGCGTCCAACAACACGGCCGAGACCTGCTGGCTCGCGGTGCGGCGACGAGCCATCATGCGCGCGTGTCGGCCTGCCGCCGGGCCATCCATGCGAGCGCAGTGTCAGCGACGTCGCGCCACCCGTGATCGATGGTCAGCGAGTGTCCGCGTCCGGAGAACTCGTGGAAATCCGTTATCGCAGAGGATTTCTCGTAGAGGCCGTGAGCCGCCTTCGCCGACACCAACGGCACGGTGTGGTCGGCGGTGCCACCGGTGATCAGCAACGGTCCCCTGGCGTCGTTGGCGATGTCGACCTTCGCGGGTGAGGAACCGGAGAAGTTCGCCGTCGCGGCCTCGAACAACGGTTTGCCCGGCGACGGAATCGCCCACTGCTCCCATAGTGCGTCGGACTCGTCGATCGGCAAGGCGTTACCGAAGCCGTACCGCCACTGTTCGCGCGTCAGGCCCTTGGCGCGGCCACGGTTGAGCGGGTTGCCGAGAACCGGGAAGGCCGACCGCAACTGAGCGAAGGGGAGGGGCTTGACACCCTTGACGGGCGCGGGGTCGATCGCGATCGCGGCGGACGCCTTGTTCTGTCCCAGCAGCTTCTGGGCGATGAGGCCGCCGAACGAGTGCCCGATGACGACCGGTGGAGTGTCGAACTCGTCGAGGATTTCGGCGAAGTGGTCGGTCAACTCGTTGATGCCGTACCCCGCTTGATCGGGCGCGTGTAGCCGGGTCTGCTGTGCCGTGTCGTGTTCGCCGGGCCATCCGGGGGCGATGGCGTGGTGGCCGTTTGCGGCGAAGTGGTCGATCCACGGCTGCCAGGCGGTGTGGGAAACCCAGAGTCCGTGGATGAAGACGACGTTGGTCATAGCTGTTCCTGTCTCTTGGGCGACTCGCTTATGGAACAACGTTACATAAGTGCCGCGAGACCAAGAACCTCATCCCGGTCCGAAATATTCCGCCCTGCCGCGGCGTCGCCGGGGGCTATGGTCCAAGGACGTCGAGCCCAGCGCGAGGAGCGTGCCGTGAGTGTCCCCTACGTCCTCTTCGTCGCGACCAACGCGGCCGTGATCGGGCCGCACAACCGGGCGACGGGATTCTTCTTCCCCGAGATCGCACACCCCGTGCGGGTCCTCGACCGCGCAGGTATTGCCGTCGAGTTCGCGTCCCCGCAGGGCGGTAAGCCTCCCGAGGACGGCTTCGACGCCGACGACGAGGAGCAGACCGCCTTTCTCGACAGCAAGGCCTACCGCCGTCTCTCGCGCAGTCGCAAGCTGTCCGAAGTCGATGTCACCGACTACGACGCCGTGTTCTTCCCCGGCGGCCTCGGCCCGATGGTCGACATCACCGGCAACCCCGAGGTGCAGTCGACCGTCACCAGGGCCTGGGACGCGGGGATGATCGTCGCCGCGGTGTGTCACGGCCCCTCGGCCTTTCTCGGCGTGCGGGTGGACGACGGTTCACCGCTGGTCAAGGGTCGAAGGCTGACGTCGTTCTCGTGGGCGGAAGAAGACGGCTACGCCGACGAAGACGTTCCGTTCGACCTCGAAGCCGCGCTTCGGGGGGAAGGCGCGCTCTACGAAGCGACGCAACCGTGGCATTCCAAGGTCGTCGTCGACGGCCGACTCATCACGGGTCAGAATCCGCAGTCCGGCACGGCGATCGGCGAAGCCCTGGTTCAAGCCCTCGAGGCAGATCGATGAGCGACGGAGCGCCTGTCGTGGTCGTCGCCCATTGGCAGACCACCGGAGACGCGATGAACACCGTGCTGGCGAGCATCGAAGAGCTCGTCCCGCAGTCGCTGGCTGAGCCCGGATGCCTTGGCTACGAGGCATTTCGGAGCTTGACCGACGAGACCGCCCTGGTGCTGATCGAGCGATACCGCGACGACGAGGCACTCGAAGCGCATGTCGCCTCGCCGCATTACCAGGAGATCGTCGTCGGACGGGTTCGGCCGCTGCTGACCGGAAGGCAGGTGGAGGTGCTGCGGCCGAGGGACCCGACTTAGCTCGCCGCTCGACCGTCGCGACCCGGGCTTGCGAGGGCTTCCTGCATACCGCGGGTCGCAAGCTGGTCGGCCCACTCGTTGTCACCGACGCCCGAGTGCCCCTTGACCCAGAACCACTCGACTTGGTGGCGTGCGCAGGCGATTTGGAGTCGTCGCCAGAGGTCGGCGTTCTTGACCGGCTGTTTGGCGGCGGTCATCCAGCCGTTGCGCTCCCAGCCGAACACCCACTTCGTGATGCCGTTGCGGACGTACGTGCTGTCGGTGTACAGGTGCACCGTCACCGGCCGGGTGAGCGCCTCGAGCGCCATGATCGGCGCCGTCAACTCCATGCGGTTGTTGCTGGTCTGACCGGACTCGCCGCCGCACATCTCGCGGACATGCTCGCGCATGCGCAGCACAGCACCCCAGCCGCCGGGTCCCGGATTGGGTCGGCAGCCGCCGTCGGTGTGGATGACCACGACGTCGTCCGTCATGGGCAGAGGATAGGCGCCGCACCACGGCGCAGGCTCACCGACTCGCCGAGATCAACGCCGTCGGAACCGACATCCCGAGTGCGATGAGCACGTACGCCTACGGATGCGGCAGCAGGCTCACTTTCACGGACCGATCGCCGCGGCCCACCAGATCGATGCCGTCGCGAAACTCGGACAGCGGCAGTTGGTGGGTGCAGATGCGGTCGAGCGGAAGGGCTTTTGCCTCGATCATGGAGATCGCCGTCGGCCAGCAGTACGGGCCGAGGTGGGCGCCGAGCACGTCGAGTTCCTTCACGTCGCTGATGACCGTCCAGTCCACGGTGACAGGCGCACCGAAGACCCCGTACTCGACGTAGCGGCCAAGCTTGCGTAACAGGTTGAGCCCCTGCGGAACAGCGGACGGATGGCCGGTGGCGTCGAGATAGACGTCGGCGCCGTAACCCTCGGTGAGGTCCCGCACCACCGCCTCGACATCGTCGGTGGCGATGTTCAGTGTGATGTCGGCGCCGCATGCGGCGGCAAGGTCGAGCTTGGCGGCGACGCGGTCGAGCGCGATCACATGTGCCGGGCTCTTCGCGCGCGCACCCGAGACCATGCCAAGCCCGATCGGCCCGCACCCGGCGACCACCACGACATCGCCGAAGGCGATCGACGCCCGCTCCACTGCGTGCAGCGCACACGACAGCGGTTCGGCGAACGCGGCGTGTGCGGCGGGCACGTCGGCCGACACCTTGTGCACGATCGCGTCAGCGGGATAGATCATGTACTCCGCCATCGCGCCGTTGGTCGTGCGGCGGAATCCGAAGATGCTGTGCGGCGCGCACATCCAGTACTGGCCGCGACGGCAGAACCGGCACTTCCAGCACGGCACGATCTGCTCGGCGACGACGCGGTCGCCGATGTCGACGCCCCACCGCTGCCTGCCGAGATCGTCGACGGCGACGATCTCGCCGACGAACTCGTGTCCAGGAGTCACCAGCAGGTCGACGTTCGGCGGGACCGGCCCGTCGCCCCAGTACATCGGTGCGCCGTGATAGCACTTGAGGTCGCTGGCGCATATCCCGACGGCCTGCACTCGCACCAGTGCTTCGCCGGGCCCCGGGGTCGGCACGGGTATCCGCTCGAGGCGGTAATCCTCGCGGCCGTGGATGACAACGGCCTGCATCGTCGCGCTCACGCCAACCTCCTGTTGCAATCGATCGTGGTGCTGACCGTCACCTCGGCGTCGGACACGTCGGGCGAGAACAGCGTTCCTTCGTGCTGGACGGCCGCTGCGGCCCAGCGCAGTGCGGTGGCCAACGCTTCGCTTCGGTCACACGGACAGCTCAGGTACCCGGCCAGCATCGCGTCGCCTGCTCCGACGGTGCTGACGACCCGGGGCACCGGCGCTCGCCCCCACACTGCTCCCGCTGTGTCGACGAGAACGGCACCGTCGGCGCCGAGGCTGGCCAGTACGGCGCGGGCGCCGTGGCGGCGCACCTCCTGCGCTGCTTCGATGACCTCACCGAGAGTCTGCGGGCACCGGCCGGTCAGTTCGGCGAGCTCGTGCAGATTGGGCTTCACCAGATCAGGCTCGGCGGAGAGGCTTTCGGCCAGCGCCTGTCCAGAGGTGTCGACGGCGACGGTGACCCCGCGGCGATGTCCGAGCTCGATCGCGTCGCGATACCAGCCAACCGGCATGTCGGCGGCAAGGCTGCCGGCGCAGACCAGCCACCGCGCGCCCGACAGCTGCGCATCGACGGCTGCCAGCAGCTGCTCGGCTTCTTCTGCGGTCAACCGCGGACCTGCCTCGTTGATCTTTGTGACGACGCCGTTCGGCTCGGTGAGGCTGATGTTGCTGCGAATCTCGCCCGTGATGGGCACGACGATGGTGTCCAGGCCCGCCGCGGCCAACATCTGGTGCAGCTGTGCACCAACGGATCCGCCCGCGGGGAGAACGGCGCGCACCGGCATCTTGTGCGCGTGCAGTGCGAGCGCGACGTTGACGCCCTTGCCGCTGGGTTCGCTGCGGCTGCGTTGGCTTCGGTTGACCGAGCCGAGCACGATGTCATCGACGAACACGGTGCGGTCGACGCTCGGATTCGGCGTGAGCGTGACGATCATGCTCGTTCCACTTCGATTCCGGCGGTGCGTAATTGCGCGTACTGGTGCTCGGTCAGCCCGCTGTCGCTGATCAGCACGTCGATGTCGCCGAGGTCGGCGTGCTTGGTGCCCTTGACGGCGCCGAACTTGCTGTGGTCGGCCAGCAGCACACGCTTGGCGGCGCAGTCCACCATCAGCCGTTTGACGGCCGCCTCGGCCGGGTCGGGAGTGGTGAGCCCGCGGTCGATCGAGATGCCGTTGGTCCCGAGAAACGCGACGTCGACGTTGATCTCGGCGAGCGCCCGCGCCGCCCAGTCGCCGACTTCGGCGAATGTGATGCTGCGTAGCCTGCCGCCGAGGGTGAAAACGGTCAGCCGCGGCCGGGTCAGCAGCGACATCGCCAGAGGCAGCGAATTCGTGTATACGGTCAAGTCCCGGTCCCCGGGAAACAACTCGGCCAACTTGGCGGTCGTGGACCCGGCGTCGATGAGCACCGAGCCCTTTTCGGGTAGATGCGCCAAGGCGGCCGCCGCGATGCGGGCCTTCTCCGACGCCTGCTGTGTCCTCGTCTCGACGGCGGGCTCGAAGGCCAGCGACTGGACGGGCAGCGCGCCGCCGTGCACCCGGCGCAGCAGGCCTTGACGCTCGAGTGCGATCAGGTCCTTGCGGATCGTTTCCCCTGTGACGCCGAGGTATTCGGCCACTTCCACCGCGTCGACGCGGCCGCTGCTGCGAAGTCGGCCGAGGATGTGGTTCTTGCGTTGGTCGGCGTATGGGGTCATGACGCCGCCGCCCTGGCCGCCAGCAGCGCCGCGCCGCGCGCGCCGGCCTCGTCGACACCCGACAGCACGAAGTCTCCGAAGCGACGCCGTTTCACCTCGAGAAGGCCTGCGCTTCGCGACCACCCGCCCGTGACGACCAACCGGTGGTGCGTTCCGCTGACGGCGGTCATCGCGTCGTGGATCTCGGCGGCCTGCTCGGTGACGTGTTCCAGCGCGGCGCGCCATACGTGGGCGCGACTGTCATTCGGTTGGGGCGCCACGGCGACCGCCTCGGCGTCCAGTGCGGGCAGATCGGCGATGTCCGTGCCGAGCCGGGCGAGGACGCGGTGCAGGTCCAGTCCGCCCTGGGTTGCGCCGAGCAGACACCAGTGGTCGGCGACGGCGTGCCAGCCGGTGGTGATGCCCGCGTCGGCGAGCTGTGCGACGACGTCGCCGGGCAGGCCAGGGCTGATGGTTCGGACGAGTGCCTCGGCGCTGCCGCACGAGTCGAGTTCGTCGCCGGGCCCGTCGGCCCCGGCCCCGATGGCGGCCGCCTGGTGGTCGTGACCCGCGACGGTGAGCACCGCGCCGGTCAACCGCGGCAGCCCGACATCGTCCGACACCTGTCCCAAAGATGTTCCTGCCGTGACTATTTCGGGCATCAGCGACCGGTTGGCGCCGGACCATTGCAGGGTGTCGTCCCACCAGTCGCGCTCGGCGAGGCGCAGCCAACCCGTGCGGGACGCGAGCGACTGTTCGGTCGCCTCGTGGCCCCCTAGTCCGCGCACGATCCACTCCGCGACGTTCAGCCTGCGGACGGCGCGTGTCGCCGAGGGGATGTTGTCGATGAGCCAGCGGTGCTTGGTCAGTGACCACTGCTGTCGCAGCGGCAACCCGGTGGTCGCCGAAAATTCCTCTGCGGCAAACGCGCAGCGCAGGCTCTCCAGTTCGGCCCTGTCGCGGGTGTCATGCCATGCCACCACCGGCGCGACCGGGGCGCCGCTGCGGTCGAGCAGCACGCCTGACTCGGCGATGCTTGCCACGCCGAGGCCGCCGACGGGCCCGGGTGGGCATTCGGTGAGTGCATCGGCCACTGCTGAGATGGCGGCTCGGAGCAGGGCGATCGCGTCGAGTTCGGCGCCGGTCACCGTCGTCGTCCACGGCGTGGCGGCCCGTCCGGCGGATACCGGTTCGCCGTCGCGAGTGAACACGACCGCCTTACTGCTGGTGGTCCCGACGTCGAGGCCGACGAACAGTGTGCCGTCCATCGCGCTCCTGACACCCTGGCAGAATTGGAATCTGTTGGATATAGTTGCGTTTTGTTGGATTGATGTCAAGCGAAGGACATCCGATGCCGCTCGCCCGCACCGCCGACCTGGTCGCCGCCGCGTACCGCGCCGACTCCGGGATCGTCGCGTTCAACGTCATCACGCTGGAATACGCGGAGGCGATCGTCGCGGGCGCCGAAGCCGCGGGGCGGCCCGTGATCCTGCAGATCAGCGAGAACGCGGTGAAGTTCCACCACGGCCTGCTTGCGCCCGTCGCCGCGGCAACCGCCGCGACCGCCGCCGCGGCAGCCGTGCCCGTCGCAGTCCATCTCGACCACGTCGAGGACGAGCAGCTTTTGCACGAAAGCGCCGAAAACGGTTTCAGCTCAGCGATGTTCGACGCCTCCAAGCTGGATTACGACGCGAACGTCGCGGCGACCAGGGCGGCCGCGGAGTGGGCTCACGGCCATGGCATCTTCCTCGAGGCCGAACTCGGCGAAGTCGGCGGAAAGGACGGCGCACATGCGCCGGGCGTCCGCACCGACCCACAGGAAGCCGCCGCGTTTGTCGCCGCCACCGGTGTCGATGCGTTGGCGGTCGCGGTGGGAAGCTCCCACGCCATGTCGCAGCGGACCGCGTCCCTGGACTTCGGCCTCATCGGACGGTTGCGGTCGGCGGTGCCCGTCCCCCTGGTTCTGCACGGCTCATCGGGGGTCGCCGACGCCGACCTGCGTGAAGCGATCACGGCGGGTATCACCAAGATCAACGTCGGGACACTGCTCAACGTGCACTTCACCGCAGCGGTACGCGGCCATCTCGCCGCCGACGATTCCGTCACCGACCCCCGCAAGTACCTGGTACCCGCCCGCGATGGGGTCCGCGGGGCGGTGGCGGCGCTGCTCGACGCCCTCGGCTGACCCACTCCGCTGGGCGGTCGCATAGCATCACTGCCCATGAACTCCCGGGTGGTTGTCATCACCGGTGGCGCGGGCGGCATGGGTCGCGCGACGGCGAAGGTGGTCGGTCGCGACCACGCGGTGGTGCTCGCCGACGTCCGCCAGGACCGGCTCGAGCAGGCGGCAGGCGAACTGGACGACCTCGGAGTCGCCTGTCGGGCGGTCAACTGTGACGTCACCGATCGACAGGCGGTCGACGCGCTGCTGACCACCGCGGCGGGGCTCGGCATGCTCGCGTCGGTGATCCACACAGCAGGCGTGAGCCCGACCATGGGCACGGCCGATTACGTCATGCGCACCAACGCCATCGGCACACTCAACGTGAACGAGAGCTTCTTCGCGCTCGCCGAGGCAGGGGCCGCGATCGTCAACGTCGCGTCGATGGCGGCACACATGCTGCCCGAAAGCATGATTCCGACAGCACAATTCCCGCAGGCGCTGATCGACGAGGACGCCTTCATGGCCGACATGCTTGCGGCCTGCGCGATCGTTCCCGAAGAGATGCGCTCCGGCATCGCCTATGCGGTGAGCAAGAGTTTCGTGCGGTGGTACGCAGTCGCCCAGTGCGAACGGTTCAACGGCAAAGGGCTGCGCATCCTGTCCGTGTCGCCCGGGTCCATCGAGACCGAGATGGGTCTGCTCGAGGCGGAGTCCGGGGCCGGGGCGTTGGTGGCCGACGCCGCGGTGCCGCGGTGGGGCAGGCCCGAGGAGATGGCCGAACTGTTGGCGTTCTGCGCCGGCGACAAGGCCGGCTACCTCACCGGCACCGACATCCTGAACGACGGCGGAGTGGTCGCCTCGATTACCGAGCGCGCGCGCAAGTCCGCTGACGGCTAGCGGCGAGTGTCACGTGCGCGTCCACTGCTGGTGAGCGCAGCAGACCGATCAACTCGGACAGCACGACGCCCGAGAGCGCGAACCGGCGTAGTGTGAGTTCAATCGGAGGCTGAGCACACAAGCCTCGCCGCTAAACACCTTTTAGCTGGTGAGTTACATCAACAAAGCCACTTCGGCGACGCGGCGTCCCAACCGGACCAGCGTCGCGATTCCTGCTACCGATGACATCGGCGAGGCCCTCGACCGCTTGTACGGAGCCCCGTTGCGCACGCAGCACATCCGTTCCGACGACACCGGGCCGTCACTGACACACGACCGTGTGGATGCCGGTCCGTTCGCCATCGAGCACATACGTCTGCCTGGAGAGTTCGAATTCTCACCAGACCCCCTCGGCCGGGTAGTTGCGCTGTGGGCGACAGCGGGCCGGGTCGAGGGCCGCTGCGACGGAGTGAAGGGGGAGGCATCAGCCGGTGAGGTCGCGATGGTCTCGCAACACGATCGGCCCCACTACTGCCGGTCCGAAGACCTTTCGGTGACGGCGCTTCTGCTCAGCCCGGCGGTCGTGGCGAGCGTTGCCGCCGGCGTGCCTGCCGGCCGGGCGCCTCGATCGATTCGCTTCGACGACTTCCGGCCCGTCACTGCCGCGGCCGCACGGTTGTGGATGTCGACCGTCGAATATGTCGAGAACAGCGTGCTGGCCGACGACGCGCTGGCGACGCCGCTGGTAATCGGCCATGCGAGCCGACTGCTGGCCGCGGTCACGCTTTCGACGTTCCCGACGACCGCTGGTGCCGAGGATTCGGATCAGGACCGCATCGACACCAGGCCTGCGCTGCTGCGCCGCGCGGTGGACTACCTGGATCGCAACGCCGACAACGACATCGCGCTCGCCGACGTCGCCGAGGCTATCCACGTCACGCCACGGGCCGTGCAGTACATGTTCCGCAAGCACCTCGACACCACGCCTCTGCAGTACTTGCGGGACCTGCGATTACACCGGGCCCACCAGGACCTGCTCAACGGCAATCGGACGAACGACACCGTCACCGCCATCGCCGCGCGGTGGGGATTCATGCACAGCGGGCGGTTCGCGGTCCTGCACCGCGAGACCTACGGCCAGACCCCCCACACCACGTTGCGGAGTTGAGCGGGCGGTGTTCGGGTCGCGACACCGAACCTCGCCGCGTCACAGGCGATTCTCCGGGCCTATGACAGCCCACACGGTTTTGCCCGACGGAGTCGGTGCGGTGCCCCAGACCCGGCACAGTGCGCCGACCATCCGCAGGCCCGTCTGATCGTCGGTGGTCATCCGCGCCTCCGAGTGGGCGGGACGGCTGCGGTTGTCGTCCTCGACGGCGACGGTCACCGTATCGCCCCTTGACTCCACCCGCAGGCCTGGTGGGCCGTCGGTGTGCGCGAGGACGTTCTCGACGAGGCTCGTGACGATGACCTTCGCGACCCCGATCAATTCTGAACGCGACCATGCCGTCAGCCACCCCTCCACCAACTGCCTGGACTGGCGGACGCTGTGCGGTGCGGCGATCAGGGTGGCCCGTGCACGCCGCCGATACGTCCGGGCACAATCGGACAACGCGTCGACTGCGGCGGCAACCGACGGGTGGACGGGCACGTAGCGACTGACCCCGTTGCGGGCGATGGCCGACCGGCATGCACCGTCGTCGCAGACGAGCATGATCGGCACTTCGGGCCAATTGCAGACATGCCATCGGGCACTGGTGAACACCACCCACGCCGACTCGGAGGACGCGTGCAGTGCCGACACCTCGACGAGCACCGCGGCGGGCTCTTCGAGGGCCGCCTTGATGACGTGGTCGCGCAGCGTCGAGTAGGTGCTCGAATCGAGGACGCCCTCGACGACGAGCAGGGTCATACCGTCGTGCGCCGTCGTGCGAACGGACAACCCGAGGGAGGAGTCAGCCGGCATCGCTCGCGCCCTCGATCTCGTCGACTTCGCGGTGCCCGATTTCTCGAGCAACGGCCCGATCTCCACGGCGGGCGCCCTGTGCCCGACCACCCCGGCGTGCAGCGCGACGAGGATGGCCTATGGAAGGCCCGTGGCGACGTTTTGGGCAATGTGCGGTCAGCGCCGCGACGCCGCCCGGGCAAGCATCGACCGCCACCACGCCTTGCGTTGTGCCGTTACCGCTTTCGCCGATAGCCGCCATTGTGATTTGGTTACCCAGCCGCCACGGTGTCAACCCGCGTCAGCTGTCACACTTTGGCGATCACCTTCTCGGCGAAGGTCTCGAGGTTACGGATCTTCGTGTCGAGAGATTCAGAATCCGCGCCCATGATGTAGGGGTTGCGCAAGCCCACGATCGCGTCGGTCACCCCCTTGTCCTGCAACCGCTTGATGCCGTCGAGGGTGTACGCATCGGCCGACATGACGTGGATTTCGAACGGTCCCGCGCGCCACTCCTCCGCACGGATCTCGCCGAGCCGGCCGATGAGCCGATCGAGTTCTCTGCGCCCGCTGCCCCCGTGCATCCAGCCGTCGCAGCGCGCGGCCCGGCGCAGCGCGGCTTCGGCGTGGCCGCCGACGAGGATCGGGATCGGTTCGGATGGCGCGGGCGTCATCTTCGTCCTCGGAATGTCGTAGAACTCACCGTGGTATTCGAAGTAGCCGCCGGAGGTCAGACCCCTGATGATGTCGATGCATTCGTCCATTCGCTTGCCGCGCTTGGCATACGGGACGCCGAGCAGTTCGTAGTCCTCCGGCCACGGACTGGTGCCGACGCCGAGGCCGAGCCGGTTGCCGAAGACCGCTGCCAGCGAACCGGCCTGCTTGGCCACCAGCGCGGGCGGGCGGATCGGCAGCTTCAGGACGAAGAAGTTGAACTTGAGCCTGGTGGTCACCGCGCACAGCGCACCGGCGAGAACGAACGCCTCGACAAACGGCTTGCCGTCAAGGAATTCACGGTTGCCGTCGGGCGTGTAGGGATACTTCGAATCGGACTCGAAGGGATAGGCGATGCTGTCGGCGATGGTCATCGCGTGGTATCCGGCATCCTCGGCTGCCTTGGCCAGCGGTAGGTAGAACGTCGGGTCGGTCATCGCTTCGGCATAGGTGAACCGCATTCCTGGATATTAGAACGTGTTCTAATTGACGGGGCCGTGTTTCGGTGGTGATCAGCGCGGGAAAGCGGTGGGCCATGAGCGCGTCGAAAGCTTTGTACAAGCCCCTCTCGGTCGCCACGAGCGTCGCGGGCGGCCTGATCGCGGGCAAGATCTTCACCGAGATCTGGCAGCGGATCAGCCCCGATGACCGTGAGCCGCCCGAACCAGAAGACCTCAACCGGTCCACCAGGGAGCTGATGTTGGCGGCGGCCGTCCAAGGCTTGATCGTCGGCCTCGTCCGGGCCGCGATGGCCCGGGCCGAGGCACACGGATACCGGGCACTGACGAACGAGGATCCGTCGTCGTCGTAGCGAGCATGATGTAGCGCGTGGCGCCCAGTTGGCTGACCCGCAATGTGCGGGTGCTCTCGGCCGTGTCGTTTCTTCAGGACGCCGCCAGTGAATTGCTCTACCCGCTGTTGCCCATCTACCTCACCTCGGTGCTCGGAGCGCCGCCCGCCGTCGTCGGCGCGGTCGAGGGAGTCGCAGAAGGCGCAGGCTCGCTGACGAAACTGGCGGCGGGCCCGCTCGGTGACCACTATTCGCGTCGCCCGTTGATCGCCACCGGTTACGGCATGGCCGCACTCGGCAAGATCATCGTTGCGGCCGCAACCGCGTGGCCGGGTGTGTTGGCCGGACGCGTTGTGGATCGGCTCGGCAAGGGAATTCGCGGCGCGCCGAGGGACGCCCTGCTCGTCGACGACGTCGACGACGCCGTGCGCGGCCGGGTGTTCGGATTCCACCGGGCGATGGACACGTTCGGCGCCGTGGTCGGTCCGCTGCTCGGGCTGGCCGGCTACGAGTTGCTCGGCCACCGGATCGCGCCATTGTTGTGGGTGGCCGCGGTGCCCGCCGTGCTCAGCGTTGCGCTGGTCTTCCTGTCGCGGGAGGTGCGACGGGTCCCGCCCGCGCAACGCAGGGCGATCTTCGGGCGGGTCAAAGATCTGCCCCGGCGCTACTGGCGGGTGGTGGCGCTGCTGGTCGCCTTCGGCATCGTCAACTTCCCCGATGCTCTGTTGTTGTTGCGGCTCAACGAGATCGGGTTCTCCGTCGTCGAGGTCATCCTCGCCTACGTCGGCTACAACCTGGTGTATGCGGTGTCGAGTTACCCGGCAGGCCTGCTGGCTGACCGGGTATCGCAGCCCGTCGTGTTCGGTGTCGGTCTGGTGTTCTTCGCGGTGGGCTATCTCGGGCTCGCCTGGACCACCGGCACGGTCACCGCGTGGATCCTGATCGGCGTATACGGCTTGTTCACCGGATGCACCGACGGCGTTGGTAAGGCTTGGGTCTCGTCCCTCGTCGGGTCGGATCTTCAGGGCAGCGCCCAAGGGATTTTTCAGGGCGCCAGCGGATTCGCGATCCTGATCTCCGGCGTGTGGGCAGGCCTGCTGTGGGGTGCCGACGGCACCCTGCCGCTGCTGATCTCCGGTGTGGTTGGTGGCGTGTTCGCGGCCGCGCTTCTGCTTCCGCGACGCTGACTGCACCCGGCTGGATGGCTCGGCGGGTTTGTCGGTGGTCGAATGTATGTTCGAGCTGTGTCGATGGTGCAGGCTCAGGAGGCGATGGCGAAGCTGCGGGCGGCGTTCGCGGAGTTCGCCGCCGCCGAGGTGGAGGGGTGCAGCCGCAGTGAGTTGGTGGCGCTCATCGATGACTACGAGGCGTTGTGGTGTCAGCTGCCCAGCCAGTCGCATCGGTTGGTGGCGCGGCTGCAGGCCGAGACCACCCCCAAGCAGCTGGGCGCCAAATCGTGGAACGAGGTGTTGCGGATCCGGTGGCGGCTG
>JAEZKH010000379.1 GCA_023415515.1 Actinomycetes bacterium | reverse complement strand
TGCGACGGCAGGCGCGAGGGCGGCGGCGACAACCGGCGCGAGCACCCCGATGCAGAGGCGAAACGACATGTCGAGACTGTACGACAGCGGACATGGATGGTTGCCCGCTATCGGCGTGGGTATTAGGCGGCCGTGCAGAATCAGTGGGAGTGCGCCGTCGTCGGAGGGGGCGCCGCGGGGCTGAGCGCCGCGCTGGTGCTGGGCAGGGCGCGTCGTCAGACGCTCGTGATCGACGCGGGCCAGCATAGCAATCGGGCCTCCGAGGCGATCGGGGGCCTGCTCGGATACGACCGCCGCCCGCCCGCGGACCTGTACGCGACCGGTCGCGACGAACTCGGCGAGTATCCGAGCGTCGAGTTCCGGCACGGGACGGTCACCGCAGGTCGCCGGCTCGACGGCGGCTTCCTGCTCGAGGTCGATGACGGCGAGGAGATCCGCGCCCGCCGGGTCCTGCTCGCCGTCGGAATGGACTACGCGCCGCCGGACATCCCCGGTCTGCCCGCGTTGTGGGGCACGAGCGTGTTCCAGTGCCCGTTCTGTCACGGCTGGGAGATGCGCGACAAGCGGCTGGCGTCGCTGGCGGCCGGGGACGAGGCGATCCATTCGACACTGATGCTGCGCGGATGGACCGACGACGTCATCGCCCTGACCGACGGCAAGTCGGACCTGTCACCGGACGACCTGCGCGTCCTGAAATCGGCCGGTGTCACCGTCGATGACCGGCGAATCGTCGAATTGCTCGGTGAGAACGGGCAGTTGACGTCGATCGCGTTCGCAGACGGCAGCCGGATGGAGCGGGACGGCCTGCTCGTCGAGGCGCCGTTGCGGCAGCGGTCACCGCTGGCCGGGCAGTTGGGCGCGGCGTGCGCGCCCGGCCCGCTGGGTCAGTCGATCGGCGTCGACGCGATTCACCGCACGCAGATGGGCGGCGTGTTCGCGGCCGGCGACGTGTGCACCGAGCAACCGCACGTGGCTGGGGCGATCGCGTCGGGTTCACAGGCGGCGATGATCGTCGTGCAGAGCCTGCTCGCCGACGAGTTCGGGCTGCCCTACCCGCCGACGTGACCGGCCTCACGCGAGTGGATTTCGCTGGTCACCGGCCGGGCCTGTAGGGTGGTGTCAACGTCGGCGGTCGTAGAAACCAGCCCGACAGCGTCGTAAGACACCTCCCGACCGTGCAAAGAGCACAAGGTTTTCTCGCGGCGATCGATGTTGCCCACCGGCAACTCGCCACCTTGCGCGCACGTGCCCTGCACGGTGTTGCGCAACCGATGCCTGAAAGGCACTCACCATCAACACCTCACGATCTTTCGCTGATCTCTGCGTCGACCAACGGCTCATCACGTCGCTGGCCGATCGTGGGATCTCCGCTCCTTTCCCGATCCAGGAGAAGACACTTCCCGATACGCTCGCAGGCCGAGATGTGTTGGGGCGCGGCAAAACCGGCAGCGGCAAGACGCTTGCCTTCTCGATCCCGCTGGTGACTCGCCTCGCTGGGGCGCAGCGCCGCGGCCGTCCGAGTGGACTGGTGCTCGCACCCACGCGCGAACTGGCCACCCAGATCGCCGCGACGCTCGAACCGCTCGCGCGGTCCATGAACTTGAAGGTCACCACGATCTTCGGTGGCGTCTCGCAGAACCGGCAGGAGTCGGCGCTGCGGTCGGGTGTCGACATCGTCGTCGCCTGCCCGGGTCGACTCGAAGACCTGATGCGGCAGCGCATCGTGAGCCTCGACGCTGTTCAGGTCACCGTCATCGACGAGGCCGATCACATGGCTGACCTGGGCTTTCTTCCCGGCGTGACGAGGATCCTGGCCGCCACACCCACAGGTGGGCAGCGGCTGCTGTTCTCCGCGACGCTGGACAACGGCGTCGACAAACTGGTCAAGCGATTCCTGCGCAACCCGGTCACGCATTCCATCGACGAGGCCAATTCACCGGTGCCGCAGATGACCCACCACGTGTTTCACGTCGCGGGTGCGCAGGCCAAGAAGGACCTGGTGCACCACCTCGCGTCCGGCACCGGCCGTCGAATTCTGTTCATGCGCACCAAGCATCAGGCGCGCAAGCTCGCCAAGCAGCTCACCGATGCTGGTGTGCCGTCAGTTGACCTGCACGGCAACCTTTCTCAGAACGCGCGCGATCGCAACCTCGCCGCGTTCAGCTCCGGCGAGGCGCGGGTGCTGGTCGCCACCGACATCGCCGCCCGTGGTGTGCACGTCGACGAGGTCGAACTCGTCGTGCACGTCGACCCGCCGATGGAGCACAAGGCCTACCTGCACCGGTCCGGCCGCACGGCCCGCGCGGGCGCCTCGGGCGACGTCGTCACGGTGGTGCTGCCCGAGCAGCGCCGCGACACCCAGGCGTTGATGCGGAAGGCGGGCATCACCGTGCGTCCGCAGGAGGTCGCCGCGCACTCCGAGTCGGTCACCGCCCTGGTCGGTGACATCGCCCCGCTGCGCAAGGCCGCTCCGCGCAACGACCAGCCCGCCAAGGCACCCGCCCCTGCGAAGTCAGCCGGAAACCGCCGTCGCCGCAGGCCGGGAGCCAAGTCGAACCCGGGCGGCCAGCACCACGGCCGCAGTCATGCGGGCCGCAGGCGCGCAGTGTCAGGTTGAGGTCGCTGACGACCTGGCAGGGGAGTTCTCGGCCCACGCCGCGCGCACGATGCTCTCCGCCAGGCGGAACGCGTCGGTCTCCTGATGGATCGACATGATCGGCAGCCGCGCGGCCTGACGGAGCAGCATGACGGCGAGAGCCGTGCTGGTCCGGCACGGCACGACAAGAAGTCGCACCCGCGACCGGTCGCCGGTGAGGGTCATGACGCGGTGCTGGCAGGTGTCCTTGTCGGCGGTCACGGCGCCGATGCGCCAGTCCATCTTGTCCAGGTCGGGTGTGCCTGCCAATGCCGACCAGTTGACGCTGATGTCGACGATCTCGCCGAGCACCGACTTGAGGGCGTCGATCAGATCGGGCAGTTCGCGTGCCACCGACGACGTGTGCGGCCACCAGGCGCCGTCGAGCGGTTGGCCCAATTCGGATGCCAGTGTCAGCCTTACTGAATCGTCTCGACGATGTCGGATCGTTGCCGTGGCCATGTGTCCGCGATTTCCTTCTGCTCGTGCCGCGAAGGTCGGCACAGAATCGGATCGCGCGATGACCTTGTTCGCCCGTGCGGGGCGAGAGTCACGCTGAGGACGAAACGGTTCGGCTTTGAAGCTACACGCCGGACCGGGATCGGTCAGAGCCGACTGATCGCGAACGCCGCCCCCTCGGCGGCCATGCCGTTGCCCGCGTACGAGCCGTGCGCCGCGTTCTGCCACGCGGCCGGGTCACCGGAGCAGACCATGTCGCCCGGCGCGCACAGCTCCAACGCCTTGCCCGCATAGGTCGGGCCGACGTCGGCGTCGGGCACGCCGTACTTGACCAGTGAACCGCCCGCGGGCTTCCCGAACAGCACGACGGCGGCGACACGGTCGTCGATCGCGGGCGGTATCGGTGCGTCGACGGGCGCATCCGCAGGCGCCTCGTCCGAGGTGACCAGCGCCGTGACGGCCGCACCCTGGGAGTAGCCGCCCAGCACCATCTCGGCGGCCGGGCACACCGACAGCACGCCCTGCACATGGTTGGACTCGTCCCTGATGCCGTCGGCGATGTTGTGTCTGAACCCGACGAGGTCGTTGAAGTCGCTGCTGGCCGGGTAGTTCACCCCGTGCACACCGACCGTCCGGCCGCCGGCCTGCGCGCGCAGTGCGTCGACGAACGCCTGGCCGACCATCCCGACGCCCGGCGGTTCGCCGGTGCCGCGGACGAACGCGACAGCGATGTCCGGGCACGGCTCGGCGGCTGCTGACGGCAGCGCACCGAGGCCGACGGCCATCGGCGTGACCGCGCTGATTGCCCCCACACGGCGAAGAATGCGATTGAACGAAACACGCACGGTCACAAAGATAAAGAGGTATCGCTCAGCGCGTGAGCAAATCACCGTTTCTGTGCCGGTTTGATCAACCAGAGGGCGAGGATCAGCGCGATGACCGGCCCCGCGGCCATGATCGTGCTCAACGCGTGGATGGCATCGACGGCGTTCTGCGGCGCCTGGTCGATGACCAGGCGCGCCTGCTCGGGATTCACCAGATGGGGTTCGCGGCCGCCGTGCGCGGTGAGCAGCGCCTGGCGTGCCTCCGCTCGCGTGATCCCGTCCGCGGAGAGGTGGTGCACGCTGTCGGTGAGGAACAGGTTGACGCCGACGAGCGCGAACAGCGCCGGTCCGAGCGAGTAGCCGCCCTCGTTGACCGCGCTCTTGACCGCCGAGATGGCGCCGCCGAGGTCGTCGGGCGCGCTGCTCATCATGATCTGCGCCTGCGGTGTCGTGACGAGCGCGCCGCCCACCACCAGCAGCGCGGTGGTGATGAGCACGACGGGCCGCGACGTGTCCAGGTCGAAGTTCCTCAGCACCATCAGCCCGGCGAACATGATGACCAGTCCGCTGATCAGCACGGTGCGCTCGCCGAACCGGTTGGCTGCGGGGCCGGCGGATGTCGCCGCGAGCGCGGCCGTCGCGGTGGCGGGGATCAGCAGCAGACCGAACAGTTCATGGGATTCCTTGCGGATGGTGACGAGGTAGAACGCCAGCAGCACCATCGACCCGCCGAGCACGATGTTGAACACCACGCCCGCGGTGACGGCGGCGTTGAACCGACCGGACCGGAACACCCGCATGTCCAGCGCCGGTTCGGTGGTGCGCAGTTCCTGCATCACGAACAGACAGCCCGCGGCGAGACCGACGGCGACCGACGTCAGGCCGACGGCGTCGATGCCAGTCTCCATTCGCGACGTGCCGAAGATCAGCGCCAGCAGCGCGACGGCGAACAACACCATGCCAGCAACGTCGAGCCGTCGTGTCGACGGCAGCGTCTCGGGCACGAAGCGCCAGGTGATGACCAACCCGATCACGGCCACCGTGGGCACCACGAAAAAGCATGCCCGCCAGCCGATCGCGTGCGCGAGCATGCCGCCGAGTGCGGGCAGCGGCGTGGAGACGGCGTAGCCGACACCGAAGTACGCCGCGATCGCCGCGGCGCGCTTGCCGGGCGGGAACACGGCGTTGGTAAGCGCGAGCGACAGGCCGATCAGGAACGCCAACGCGACGCCGACGCCCGCGCGGGCAACCATCAGCACCGCCGGTATCGGTGCTGCGGCCGCCAACGCGCTGAACACGACGGCACCGCCGAGCCCGACGAGGTACATGCGGCGCATGCCGTACAGGTCGCCGAGCGCACCCGCGCTGAGCACAGCCGCCGCCATGGTCAGGGTGGCGAGGCTGGCGACGAACGTCGACGTGCTTCCGGTGATCTGCAGGCCCGCGGAGACCACCTGCAGGTTGGCCGACAGGATCGTCGGGTCACCGATCGAGATCGCGTAGCCGAGCCCCATCGCGACCACGGTCATCGTGGCCGCGACGCCCGAGACGTAACGGCCCTCGGCCACTGCATCGGTCGCCACGGTCGGATGCTACTTCTGTCGGGCGGTCCCGCTCAGCCCAGCGGCGGCAGCGGGTAGATCATCTTGGCCTGCGCGGCATCGGGCGGGGCGATCGCCTTCACCTGGCCGCCCTGGATCTGAACCAGCATCGGGTCGAGTGCGGTGTTGTTGTGGAAGTGGTCGCCCTCTGTTGCGAACTTGATCTGCCCGAAGAAGGTCTGCAGGTCGGTCTGGGCGATCTGCTCGTTGAGCTTGACGCGCGCCTCCTCCGACAGCGACGGCGGCTCGCCGAGCTTTTCGGCGGCCTTCTGCAGCACAAGCCCCGCGGCGCTGCAACCCGCGGCGGTGTAGTCCGGCGGTGAACCGTGCGCGTCCTCGAACGCCTTCGCGTAGTCGGCCGACGAGCCGAACAGGTCGTCGGTGAACGTCGCGGTCGGCAGCCACACCGAGATGCCCATGACGCCGTCGGCCTGCTTTCCGAGCGCCTTGGCGAACGACGCATCGGTGATGCCGTAGTGCTCGATGATCGCCTTCGGGGTGTAACCCGTTGCCGCCATGGCCTTCACGAAGTCGACCAGCAGCACGTCGTGTCCGCCGACGGCCACGATGTCGGGCTTCTGCGCCGCGACCGCACCCGCCACGGGCGCCAGGTCGGCGTTGGGTGGGAACAAGCCGTAGTGCACGAGGTTCAGCTTCGCGGCCTCGACGCCGGAGCGGAAACCCTCTGCGGTGTTGTCGGAGAACGGCTCGTTGGCGCCGACGACCGCGGCCGAAACCGGCTTGGGGTCGGCGTTGTCGACGATGGCCTGGATCGAGCGGGCAGCGGTGGTGTCGACGGCAGGGATGACGCCGAACGTGAACTCCGGCTTCGCTTTCCACACGTTGGGCGATTCGGCCGAGCCGGCGATGCACGGCACCTTGTATTTCGCGCAGATGGGATCCATCGCCAGCTGCACACCGCTGGTGTAGGCGCCGAAGATGGCGTTGACGCCGTCCTCGGTCACCAGCCGCGACGCCGCGTCGGCACCGGTGGCGGGATCGCTCTTGCAGTCCTGCACGACGAGGTCGACCTTGTACTGCTTGTCGCCGATCTTGATGCCGCCCGCCTTGTTCACGGTGTCGGCCCACAGTTGGTATCCGCGCTGGGCGATCTGGCCGCCGGTCGCCGAGGCGCCCGACAATTCGAGCACGGCGCCGACCTTGAACGTGTCGGAGGCTTCGCCGCCGCCCCCCTTGTCGCCACCGCAGGCCGCCAGGAACGCGGGGCCGACGGCGACGCCGCCCGCCACCAGACCCGCTCGGGTGAGGAAGATCCGGCGGTTGATGTTGTTGGGCATCGTTACTCCTCCTTAGCGTCGCCCTGGCGGGGTCAGCGACCCCCTAGATAGAGATGGATCAGTTCACGGTCGTCCTGGACGTCGGCCGGGGAGCCTTCGAAGCGGTTCCTTCCCGCGACGAGGACGTACATGCGGTCGGCGACGCGCAGCGCCTCGCGGATGTTCTGCTCGATCATGAGCACGCCGACGCCGCGCTGTGCCAGCTCGGAGGCGCGGACAAGGACGTCACCGACGAGCTTGGGGGACAGGCCCGCCGACGGTTCGTCGAACAGCAGAAAGCGTGGCCGCAGCACGAGGGCGCGGGCGATCGAGAGGATCATCTGCTCGCCGCCGGAGAGCTGGCCCGCGTTGACGGTGTAGCGTTCGCGCAGCCGGGGGAAGTCGTCGAGCAGTTCTTCGATGCGCCTGTCGAGCTGGGCGCGCGATTTGATCGTGTATCCGCCGACGCGCAGGTTGTCTCGCACGCTCAGTTGGGGGAACACACCGCCGCCCTGCGGCATCATCGCGATGCCGCGGCCGAGTGTGCGGTGCGACGGCGAATGGGTGAGATCGGCATCGTCGAGCGTGACCGTGCCCGCCCACGGATCAATCACGCCCGCAATCGCTTTCAGCAGCGTGCTCTTGCCGCAGCCGTTCGGACCGAAGACGCAGGTGACGTCGCCGGCGCGGGCGGTCATCGAGACCTGATGCAGGATCTGCACGCTTCCGTATCCGGCGTCGAGGTCGGTGACCGTGACGACGCTGTGCGCGCTGTCGGCGTTCTTTGGCTGGCTTGCCGGTTGTTCGCTCATTCGGCCGACACCCCCAGGTAGGCCTCCATCACGTGCGGATCGTGCGAGATCTCCTCGAAACTGCCTTGCGCGACGATCTTTCCGGCGTCCATCACGATGATGCGGTCGCAGATGTCCTGCGCCAGTTCCATGTCGTGCTCGATGATCAGGAACGTCGTGCCCGCGTCGCGCAGGGTGCGGATGGCGTCGAGCATGATCTGCCGCAGCCGCGGGTGCACGCCCGCGGCGACCTCGTCGAGCAGCGCGATCTTGGGCTTCTGCATCAGGATGCGGCCCATTTCCAGCAGCCGCTGCTGTCCGCCGGACAGGCTGCTGGCCAGGTCGTCGGCCACCCGGGTTAGTTCGAGCTGTTCGAGCACGGCGTCGGCGTCGGCGACGGCGGTTTTCCAGTCGAACTGCACCGCCGCGGTCCAAAGGTTCTCCCGCACAGTCATGTTGACGAACAGCGCAGGGATCTGGAAGGTACGGCCCACGCCCGCGCGGGCGATCTTGTACGACGGCAGCCTGGTGATGTCGCGGTCGAACAGGGTGATGCTGCCCGCGCTGGGTTTCAGCGTACCGGTGAGCAGGTTGAACAGCGTGGACTTGCCGCTGCCGTTGGGTCCGATGATGCCGACGATCTCGGCCTGTTCGACCTCGAACGAGACGCCGTCGACGGCGCGGATGCCGCCGAAGCGACGGGCGACGCCGTCGACCACCAGCGCGGTCATCGGGCGACCTCCTCGGTCTGCTTGTCGGCTCGGGGCGGCGCGACGTCGTCGCGAACGCGGCCGAGAAGCTGTCGCACCAGGCGCATTCGCTTCGCACGGCGGAACAGGCTGACGAGTCCGTCGGGCAGGAACAGTACGACGGCCATCACGATCGCACCGACGATGATGATGTAGGCGGTCGTCTCGCCGTAGCTGACCCGCAGCTGTTCCTGCATGAGGAACATCGCGGTCGCGCCGAGCGCGGGGCCCCATGCGTGGCCGAGGCCGCCGACGAGCACCATGACGACGAGTTGGTCGGTGATGATGGTGTTCAGCACGCTGTCGGGATTGATGAACGTGATCCAGTAGGCGTTGATGCCGCCGAGAATCGCGGGGATCACCGCGCTGAGCACGAAAGCCTCGATCTTGACGAGGTTGGTGTTGATGCCCTGTGCGCGGGCGGCAACCTCGTTGTCGCGCACGGCTTTCACGCGGAAGCCGAACCGCGATCGCTCGAGCAGCAGATAGCAGACGGCGTAGGCGATCGCCGTGGTGCCGAGCATGACGTAGAAGAAGAAGTTGTCGTCGAGGCGGATCGGGGTCTTGAGGCCGCCGGAGCCTCCGGTGATGTCGACGACGGTGGCGAGTTCGCGTACGGCCTCGGCCAGCGCCCAGGTCGCGATCGCGAAGTACGCGCCGCGTAAGCGCAGCGCGGGCCAGCCGACGAGCGCGGCGACACCGCCCGCGGCGACGGCCGCGACGGGCAGGGTGGCCCAGAAGTTCCAGTCGTAGTCGGGCTGCATCAGGATCGCCGTCGCATAGGCGCCGATGCCGAAGAACGCGACGTGGCCGAAGCTGATGTAACCGGCGTATCCGCAGATCACATTCCAGGACAGGGCGATTCCCGCCCACAACGCGATCCCTGTGGCGATGCGGATGTAGTACGGCGACGTCAGCATCGGCAGGAAGCACAGCGCCACCACGACGACGGCGAGGACGCCGAGGTTCAGATTCGGGTTACCACCCGAGGCAGGCTTACTCATGCGACAGCCCGCGTCGCGAGATGCCCTGGGGGAAGATCAGCAGCGCGACGAAGAGCACGCCGAAGACGATCAGCAGGGTGTAGTCGGCGCCGACGTAGGTCGTGGTCAGCGACTGCAGCACACCGAGGAACAGCCCCGCGGCCATGACGCCGATGACGGAACCGAGGCCTGCGAGCACGACGACGAAGAACGCGAACAGCGTGTAACGCAGCCCGACTTCGGGCGTCATCGCGTAGATGGCACCGAGCATCGCGCCCGCCATCGCGGTCAGCCCGGTGTAGATGGCGTAGACCAGGCTGCTGATGCGCTTGACGTCGATCCCCATCAGGCCCGCGTTCTCCTTGCTCTGCGCCGTCGCGCGGATCGCCAGGCCGGTGCGGGTGTAGAAGAGGAACGCGAGGAACAGACCGGTGGCGATGGCGGCGAAGCCGAAACCGGCGACGCGGATCATCGGCGCGGTGATGCCGAGCAGTTCGACATTGCCTGCGAAGAAGCCGGTGCGCACGGTGCGGGGGTTGTACCCGAACGCGGTGAGCAGGCCGCCGCGGATCAGCGTGGCGAGGCCGAACGTGAAGGCCAGCCCCATCAGCGCCGGAAGGGCGTACTTGCTGGTGCGGACGCGGTAGATAAGCGGCGCGATCAGCCAGCCGACGGCGCCGAACACGATGAAGACGGCGGGCAGCAGCAGGAACGCGTCGATGTGCAGGGCATCGCTGACGACGATCGCAGCGAAGGCGCCGAGGACCACCCACATGCCGACGGCGAGGTCGACGACGTCGAGGACCCCGAACGACAGCGAGAAGCCGATGCTGATGGCGACGTAGAGCCCACCGATGAGAATTCCTCCGACGAGCGCCTGCGCCAGTTCGGTCACGGCGTCCTTTCTGCTTCAGCCGTCAGGACATTTCGGAGCGTATTGGGCTGTAGGTTTGTTGACAATAGCCCGGCGCAGCGCTGCGCGCCGGTTTCCGTGAGCTACGTCAGCACGGCGCTTCGATGCTGAACGGCATGTCGGTGGTCTGCGCCGGATGCGCCGGATCGGTGACGTGCGCCGTGCCGCTGACGGTGTAGATGCTGTTGCCTTTCAGGCCGGCCTCGGCCTTGCCGACGGTCCCGCCGGAGACGCCGCTGAGCCCGTCGATGTTCTCGAAGGAGACCGACCGCACGTCCGGGCGTTCGCCGCCGAGTTGCAACATGGCGCGGGCGCTTCCGGGTTCGGCATTCGCGGTGATCGACAGCGTCCATTCGGTCTGGCTGCATGTGACGGACGTGGTCTGGCGGGAATTGTCGCCGACGGTGATGCTGCCCGACTGCTTGGCGGGCTCGCTCGGCACGGAACCGGTCAAACCGCATCCGGCGGTGACCGCGACCAGTGCCGCTATCCAACCGACCGAGCCCATCCGCATCGAAAGACCTCCCGTTTCAGCGGGGAGATTACCCAGGTTGCGGCGTCGCCGACAGGCAAACGGGACGACCGGTCGCGTCTCACGATGTGCGGAGGCCCCGACGGCTGTGAGACGATGGCGCCAACACACGCCGGCGTGACGATTCCGCCGCGGCCCAACACAACTCGGCTTCTGGGAGTTTTCATGTCCACCAACCGTTTCAGTGGCGTCGTGGCGTGGCCGCGCGCCGGCGCGTACGCGATTGCCGCGATCGTGCTGGGTGTCGTCGTCGGCGAACTCGTCGCGATGCTGATCTTCGCGGGTTCGAGCGAGCGCCGCATCGACGAGCAGGCCGCCCGCACCGCCGACGCCGCACCCGCCGTGGTTGCCGCGTCGGCCGATCTCACGGCGGCGAGACAGGCGCGTAGCGCCCTCGACGATGCCGTCGTCGATGCGAGCCGGCGCCGTGACGAGGCGCTCGTCGTGGCACGTTGCGAGTTCAACCCGTCGCCTGCCTGCCCGCAGACACGCATCACCCGGGTGCCCGGTGCGGGGCCCGAAACCCGAACGGCGAACGGCTTTCTCGCCGACACACAGCGACAGCTCGACAACGCCGTCGCTGAACGCGATCGGCTTGCGCCGTCGTTGGACGCGACGATCGCCGACGAGCAGCAGAAGGTTTCCCAGGCGCGCGATGCGGCGGTGGTGGCCGCTGACCGCGGCTTCGGCGCGCGCTGGCTGGCGATGAACTCCTACACGCTGGACAACCCCGGCGCGACGGTGTTGCGCGCGCTGCTGACCGGGCTGTTCGTCGTGGCGCTCCTGTTCCCGCTGCTGCTGCGGCTGTCGCGGACCAGGACGACCGAGGATCGGCGTATGAAGGCGCGCGCCGAGCAGGAGCGCGCGGACCTGGAAGCCGATACGGCGATCGCGGTGAAGCGGGCCGAGGTGCGCGCGGCCATCGAGACCATGAAGGCCGAGCAGGAGTTGACCGCCGCGCGCATGGAGATCGAGGCGCAGAACGAGATCGACCGCGAGCAACAGCGCCGCCGCGTCGCCGAGGCGATCGAGGCGCCGCCGTCTCCGGTGCAGGTGTCATCGGAGCGGGTCGACGAACCCGTCGCGGAGTTGACCGGTGACGTCGTCGACGAGCAGCAGAACCTGCCTGCGCTGGCGGGACCCGAGGGCAGGCGCGGCTTGATCCCGGTGCCCGACGTGGCGAAGGCGGCGACCCGCTGGATCCGCCCGTTCGTGCCGCCGATCGTCGCCAGCGCGATCGACACGACGACCAGGCCGCTGCGGGCCGCGCGGCAGGTCTTCGAGGAGACCGAGGAGATCCACATCAGCGTGCGGCGCAGCCACCGGGTGGCCGTGACGTCCGAGGAGACCGCGGAACCCGACTCGCAGGATGTGGATGCGGGGCCGAACGTCGAGCGGGTCGAGCGGGCGACGTCGACGCGTATCGCCACGGCTGCGCCCTCGCGCGCGAAGCTCAGCGCGGGGGGCGCCCAGCGCCAACTCCCACCCGCCGATTAAACGCCCCGCGAAACGACATTCCGGTACGCCTTCACCCGTGATTTGTGTACCGGAATGTCGTTTCGCGGAAGCAGGCGTCAGGCCAACGCCATATCCCAGAACGCGACCTCGAGGGTCAGGACTTCGCCGACCACGTCGGGGTGCTCGTCGGGTCTCGCGAGCTCGCCGAGCGCGGCGACGTAGTCCGCGAACTCCGGGGTGGACCAGTGCTCGACGAACTCGCGCAGCGGGGTGGTGTCCGACTTGGCCGACGTCCACGCCCGCAGATACACCTCTTCGATGACCCACAGCGCGGTGACGGCCGCCTCGTATGGTTCGCCGTCGAGCCGCTGCAGGAGTTCGCGATAGGCGAGCGTCGCGGGCAGCGGCGATGCGTTCAGGTCGAGCCCGCGACGGGCGGCCTGCTCCTCGAACCACTCGAGTTCGGCGACGAGCGCCGCGCACCCGCCGACGATCGGTCCCTGCGCGCGTCGCGGCGCCCTGGCGAGCAGGCGCGCCTGGAACGTCAGCAGGTCGGCGACGAACAGGGCGTCCTGCACCAGCCAACGGTCGAACGCGGCGTCGCTGATGGTGCCGTCGCGGACGGCGTCGAGAAACGGGTGTCGGGTGGCGGCGGCCCACAGTTCGTCATGCACGCCGCCAGGTTAGTTCTCGTTTCGCGGAAGCGTTGATCAGTCGTCGGGCGGTGTCGGCAGCCCGATCGTCGGCTCCGACGACCGCTCGCGGCGCTGGATCCGCAGCGCGGATGTGGGCGCGGCGGCATCCTGGCCCGGTGCGCGAATCACCGTCGTCGAATCCTCTTTCAGACGAACAATTCTCGGCAGCGACATGGGCTGCGACGGCCGCGCCTGCGTCGAGGGGGCGTACGCGGACTGGTCGGCCGGCGCGGACTGGTAGGACGGCGTGTCGGGCGTCGCGGGCGCTGCGGCGGCGCGCGCGGC
>JAEZKH010000369.1 GCA_023415515.1 Actinomycetes bacterium | reverse complement strand
GTGTCGCCCCTGGCCACGCCGTCGTCGATGATCGACGCGTTCACCGTCGGCAGATACAGCGAAGCCATGTTGCTGATCACCTGGAGTACCGCGACGGCAGCCAGCGGCCGGCGGTACGGCTGCACGTACCGGCGCAGCAATGCCAGGAGCATCTCGCTACTTTCGCACATCCACCTGGCAGGCCAGCGCGATGCCCCGCACCCGTTACGGGCCTTATAACGGCAGGTCAGCGTGTCTCTCAGGCTAGGCTTGGGTGGCTGCCGCTACAGTGTGCGCTGTGATCCCCAGCAACCTGAAACGGCTGGCCGTTGCGACGGTCGCCCTGATTCCGGTGTTGGCGGCGTGTTCTGATGGCTCCGATTCGACATCGCCCGGCGAGTCGTCGAGCCCGCCGGCCGCACAGGGCGTCACCCACGGGCCGTTCTTCCCGGAGTGCGGTGGCGTCACCGATCAGACGATCGCCGAACAGACCCAGGTGTCGGGGTTGGTCAACACGGCCAAGAATTCGGTCGGCTGCCAGTGGCTGGCCGGCGGCGGGATCCTGGGCCCGCATTTCTCGGTCACGATGTATCGCGGCAGCCCGATCGGGCGGGAACGCAAGACCGAGGAACTGTCCCGTGCCAGCGTCGAAGACATCAACATCGAAGGCCACGACGGCTTCATCGCGGTCGGCGAGGACCCGACCCTGGGCAACAATTTGTGCGAGATCGGTATCCAATACGACGACGACTTCTTCGAGTGGTCGATCAGCTTCGCCCAGAAGCCGTTCCCGGATCCGTGCGACATCGCCAAGGAGTTGACCCGCCAGACGATCGTGAACGCGAAATGACCGCCGTTCTGCGCCGCGTGGTCGCGGGCGTTGTCGCCGTGCTGGCAGCGGTGACTCTGCTTGTCGGCTGTTCGCGAACCGTCGAGGGCACCGCCGCCAAGGCCGGCTCGGGCGACGTGCCGCGCAACGACAACTCCGAGAAGCAGTACCCGAACCTGCTGAAGGAATGCGAGGTTCTCACCGAGGACATCCTGGCCAAGACGGTCGGGGCCGACCCACTGGACATCCAGAGCACCTTCGTCGGCGCGGTCTGCCGCTGGCAGGCCGCCAACCCCGCCGGCCTGATCGACATCACCCGCTTCTGGTTCGAACAAGGCAGCCTGGACAACGAGCGCAAGACCGCCGACCAGCTGCAGTACAAGGTCGAGAGCCGCGCGATCGCCGGCGTCCCTTCGATCGTCATGCGCCCCAACGATCCCAATGGCGCCTGCGGTGTGGCCAGCGACGCAGGCGGGGTGGTCGGGTGGTGGGTCAACCCGCAGCAGCCTGGCATCGATGCGTGCGGGATGGCCATCAAGCTGATGGAGCTGACGCTCGCCACCAGCTCCTAGCCGAGTACACCTAGCGCGCGACGTGGAACGTGACCAGTGCGGCGCTGCTGAGCGTCAGCCGGTCCCACGGCTCCGCGGTGCGCAACACCGCGATCGCTGAGGTCGGGAACTTCATCGAGATGTGATCGGCCGCAGTCTGGTTGCTGCCTTCCGCGGTGGCCAGGCCGAGCGCCACCGACGACATCGCCGGTTCATGGCCGATCACCAACAGCGTCGCGACGTCTGCGTCGACTTCGTTGATCTCGTCGATCACCGCTCCCGGCGTCGCGTCGTACAACCGGTCCACGTACGTCGCGGGCGCCCCGATGCGGGTCAGCTCCAGCGTCTCGCGCGTGCGGGTGGCCGTGGAGCACAGCACGGCGTCGACGGAGGGCACGTGGGCGCGCAACCAATCACCTGCCAGAGCGGCTTCCCGCCGCCCGCGGCCGGCCAGCGGACGCTGATGGTCGGCGACGCCGGTGGGATAGTCCGACTTCGCGTGCCGCATCAACAGCAGGGTTCGGAATTGGTCGGTCACCGCCCCCACGCTAGGCGCTTACGCGCATTCGGCGCGCATACCGACGTTCAATGCGCGGTTCCGCGCCGATTTCGGCTCCACCCGCACACATGCCGAACGAGGTCCGACGACTTGTCGGAGACCGGTCCTACACTCGCCACACCCGGCAAAGATGCGGGAAGGGATGCGGGAAGGGAAGGAGGGTCGAGATGCGATTCGTGCACACCGCCGACTGGCAACTCGGGATGACCCGGTACTTCCTCAACGGCGAGGCGCAGCCCCGTTATTCGGCCGCACGACGCGATGTCGTGGCGGGACTGAGGGCGGTGGCCGAGGAGGCGGGCGCGGAGTTCGTGGTGGTGGCCGGCGACGTGTTCGAGCACAACCAGTTGGCGCCGCGTGTGGTCAGCCAGTCGCTGGAAGCGATGCGCGTCATCGGCCGTCCGGTGTACCTGCTGCCGGGCAACCACGACCCGCTCGATGCGTCGTCGGTGTACACCAGCGCGCTGTTCACCGCCGAATGCCCCGACAATGTCACGGTTCTCGACCGGCCCGGCGTGCACGAGGTGCGGCCCGGGCTCGAGATCGTCGCCGCCCCGTGGACGTCGAAGGCGCCGACCACCGACCTCGTCGCCGAGGTGATCGGCGACCTGCCCGCCGACGGAACGACGCGCATCGTGGTGGGACACGGCGCTGTCGACATCTTCGTTCCCGACAAGGACCGGCCGTCGCTGATCCAGCTCGAGGCAGTCGAGGCGGCGATCGCCCGCGGTGCTGTGCATTATGTGGCCTTGGGTGACAAGCACTCTCGCATGCAGGTCGGCTCCTCTGGACGAATCTGGTATTCCGGTTCGCCCGAGGTGACCAACTACGACGACATCGAACCCGACCCGGGCCATGTGCTCGTGGTCGACGTCGACGAGAGCGACGCCGACAGGCCTGTCAGCGTCGAATCGCGACCGGTCGGGCGCTGGCGGTTCGTGACCCTGCACCACGCCGTGGACAGCAGCCGCGACATCGCCGACCTCGACATCAACCTCGACCTGATGCCCGACAAGGAGCGCACCGTCGTGCGGTTGGCGCTCACCGGATCGCTGACCGTCACCGACAGGGCCACGCTGGACGCCTGCCTGGACAAGTACGCCAGACTGTACGCGGCGCTGCGCCTGTGGGAGCGCCAGTCCGAGATCGCTGTGATCCCCGCCGACGGCGAATTCGACGACCTCGGCATCGGCGGGTTCGCCGCCGCCGCCGTCGACGAGTTGGTGGCCTCGGCGCGTTCCGAGGGCGACGACGCCGACGACGCACGCGCGGCGCTGTCGTTGCTGCTGCGGTTGGTGGACAGGGGAATCGCATGAGCGAAGACGCTTGCGAGCGAATCATCGGCGCGGTATGCGTCGACAGCGCCTGCGAGGTCGGCGCATGAGGCTGCACCGCTTGGTGCTGACGAACTATCGCGGCATCACCCATCGCGAACTCGAGTTCCCGGACAACGGGGTGGTCGTCGTCTGCGGTGCCAACGAGGTCGGCAAGTCGTCGCTGATCGAGGCTCTCGACCTGCTGTTGGAGTCGAAGGACCGCTCCACCAAGAAGGAAGTCAAACAGGTCAAGCCGACGCACGCCGACGTCGGCGCGGAGGTCACCGCCGAGATCAGCACGGGCCCTTACCGGTTCGTCTATCGGAAGCGTTTCCACAAGCGAGCCGAGACGGCGCTGACGGTGCTCGCGCCCCGTCGCGAACAGCTCACCGGCGACGAAGCCCACGACCGAGTGCGCGCGATCCTCGACGAGACCGTCGACGTGGCGCTGTGGCAGGCGCAACGAGTACTGCAGTCGGCGTCGACGGCCGCGGTGGACCTGTCGGGCTGTGACGCGCTCTCGCGGGCACTGGACGTGGCGGCGGGCGATGCGGTCCGGCTTTCGGGCGCCGAACCGTTGCTGATCGACCGGATCGAGGCGGAGTACCTGCGGTATTTCACCCCCACCGGACGACCGACGGGCGAATGGGCTGCGGCCACCAAGCGGATGCGCGCCGCCGATGACGAGGTGGCCAGGTGTGCGGCCGCGGTCGCAGAAGTCGACGACGCCGTCCGCGCGCACGCCACCCTCAACGCCGACCTCGAGCGGCTCACGGTCGAGCGGGACGAGGCGGCGAAACGCCTGGCGGCCGCGAGTTCGGCGGCCGAGCAGGTGGCGGCGCTGTCGCGGGAACTCGAGCAGGCCGAGGTCGTCGCAGCGGCCGCCGACGCCACCCTCGCGGCGTCGATGGCGGCGCTGAACGAACGCCGCACGCTGCAGGCCGAAGTCAATGAACGCACCGCGGCGATCACCGAATTCGAGAAGGCCGCCGCCCAGGCGCATCAGAACGAGCTCACCGCATCGGAGGTGCAGGAAGCCGCCGAGGTGGCCGCCGCGGAGGCGCGAGCGGCCGTGCAGGCAGCCCAGGACCGTGTCGAAGCCGCCCGCCGCGCGTTCGATCGGCAGTCCGACCGCGACGAGGCGCAGCGGCTTTCCCGCCGGCTCGCCAAGATCGACGCGGCGCTGGCCGACGTCGCGCGCATCCGGCGCGAGCTGGAGCCGATAGCGCTCACCGATGCGTTGATGCGTGAGATCGACGCCGCCGCCGCAGACCTCGAGCGCGCCGAGGGACGAGCCCAGTTGGCGTCGGCGCACATCGAGATCGTCGCCGCCACCGACATCGACCTGTTGGTCGCGGGTGAAACCGTCACGCTGCCGGCCGGCGGCGTGTGGACGGCGCATGCCACGACGGTCACCGAAATCGATGTACCGGGTGTGCTGTCCGCGCGGGTGGTGCCCGGAGCCCCCGCCGCCGATACGCAGGTGGCGCTCGACGCTGCGAAACAGATTCTCGGGCAACTACTCTCGGCAGCCAGATCAGAAGATGTCGCCGGCGCGCGTGCCCTCGATCAACGGCGCAGGGAACTGGAGGCGGCTCGCGACAGGTTGACCGCGACGATTCATGGCCTGACCGGCGACGATGAGCTCGATGCGCTTCGTGCCAGGCTCACAGAGCTCTCCGAAGCGGGATCCGCGAGCGAGAGCGACACGCCCGTCGATGCGGCCGCCGCCCGCGCGGAACTCGACGCCGCCACCGCCGCACAGCAGAAGGCGATTGCGGAGTGCGAAACGCATCGGAAGGTGGCCGAGGCCGCAGCGAAACGGCTGGCGGAGAAGGCGCGGGAGTCCAGCATCGCGCAGGAGAAGGTGACGGCGTGCCTGTCGGAGTTGACCGTGGATCGCGACCGTTTGGCGCAGCAGCGGGCGACGGTCTCCGACGACGCGCTTCTCGGCAAGGCGCAGGCCGACATGGAAAAGGCCAGACGCGCCACCGGGCTGGTCGCGGGTCTCGGCGAGGAGTTGGCGCGCTGCGCACCGGAGGCCGTCGCCGCCACGCTCGACGAAGCGCTCCGTCGCGTCGACGCGTTGAGCGAGCGTCACGACGAGACAGCCGATGCGCTACGACTGGTCACCGCGCAGTTGAAGGTGTACGGCACCGAGGGACGTAAGTGCCAGCTCGACACCGCAGAAACCGAACGCGAACACGCCGAGGCCGAATACCTGCAGGTGCACCGGCGGGCGCGGGCGGCCGAGCTGCTGCGGTCGGTGATGGCGCGGCACCGCGACGCCACGAGGTTGCGCTACGTCGACCCGTTCCGCCGCCAGGTGGAGCGATTGGGCCGCATCGTGTTCGGGGAGACGTTCGAGGTGGACATCGACAGCGAACTGCGAATCTGCAGCCGAACCTTGTCGGGGCGCACGGTGCCCTACGATTCGTTGTCCGGCGGCGCCAAGGAGCAGCTGGGCATCGTCGCCCGGTTGGCCTCTGCGGCATTGGTCGCCAAGGAGGACAGCGTCCCCGTCGTCATCGACGACGCACTCGGGTTCACCGATCCCGAGCGGCTCGTCAAGATGGGCGCGGTGTTCGACGCGGTCGGCGGCGACGGACAGGTCATCGTGCTGACCTGCAGCCCGCAGCGGTACCAGAGCGTCGGCGCCGCCCACCACATCGAACTGTCCGCATAGCGCGACGTCACCTCATAAACTGCGGCGGTGGAAGCCGACTACATCGTCGTGGGAACGGGCTCGGCAGGGGCGGTGCTGGCCCATCGGCTCAGCTCCGACTCGGCCACCTCGGTCGTGGTGCTCGAAGCAGGACCCACCGACAAGAACAAGTTCATTCGGATCCCCGCCGCCTTTTCGAAGTTGTTCCGCAGCGAGGTCGACTGGAATTACCTGACTGAGCCGCAGAAGCAGCTCGACGGACGCGAAATCTATTGGCCGCGTGGCAAGATGCTCGGCGGCTGTTCGTCGATGAACGCGATGATGTGGGTGCGCGGGTTCGCCGCCGACTATGACGAGTGGGGTGTGCTCGTAGGTGAGGACTGGGACTTCGAACACGTCTCGAGGTACTTCGAGAAAATCGAACAAGGTCCACTCGTCATCTCGCCGCAGCGAAGCCCACGAAGTTCGACGGCAGCGTGGCTGACGGCCGTCCGTGACTGCGGCTACGCCATCGAGGATCCCAATTGCGATGCGCCCGAGGGTTTCTGCGAGACCGTCGTGACCCAGCGTCGCGGCGCGCGGTGGAGCACGGCAGACGCCTACCTGAGGCCCGCCCTGCGCCGGCCGAATGTGACCCTGCAAACCGAAGCCACCGCCACCAAGGTGGTGTTCGACGGCAGGCGCGCGGTCGGGGTCGAGTTTCACCAACTCGGCCAGCGCCGCGTCGTTCTGGCCCGGCGCGAGATCGTTCTCGCCTGCGGTGCGGTGAACAGCCCGGCGCTTCTGATGCTGTCGGGTATCGGTGACCCGGACCAACTGGCCCGCCACGGCATCGAAGTCCGCTCCGACCTGCCCGAGGTGGGGCGGAACCTGATGGATCACCTCGCGGTGCCGATGGGATTCGACGTGCCCGGCGATTCGCTGTTCGCTGCGGAGAAGCCGGCCCAGCTGCTCAACTACCTGCTTCGCCGCCGCGGCATGCTCACGTCGAATGTCGGTGAGGCGTATGGTTTCGTGCGCAGCAGACCGGATCTCGACGTGCCGGATCTGGAGCTGATCTTCGCACCGGCCCCGTTCTTCGAGGAGGGCATCGGCGACCCGTATGACCGGCATGCGGTTGCGATGGGACCCATCCTGGTGAAGCCTCGTAGCCGGGGGCACATCGCGCTGCGGTCGGCGGACCCGTTGGACAAGCCGATCATCGATCCGAGATATCTCAGTGACGACGCGGGGGCAGACCGGGCGGCACTGATCTCAGGCCTGCAGATGAGCGCGCAAATCGCTCGATCACCCGCGTTGGGCGGCGTGTTCGGCAGGATTGCGCGTCCGCTCGGCGCGACGACGCTCAACGACGAAACCTACGAGCGCGCGATCAACGAGTGCTCACAAACGCTCTATCACCCTGTCGGCACGTGCCGCATGGGCAGGGACGACGCCAGCGTGGTCGACCCGCAACTGCGGGTTCGCGGCGTCGAGGGGTTGCGGGTGGCCGACGCGTCGGTGATGCCCGCGATCGTGAGAGGGCACACGCACGCGCCGAGCGTGCTGATCGGGGAGAAAGCCGCCGACCTGATCCGCGCGTGGGCGGGCTAGGCCTGCTGCGGGTCGGCGCGCGCATCGCGGGTTGTGCGCGCCAACACCGCGGGGCCTGACGTCAGCGCCTTGCGCCACGGCGCGACGCCGTCGATCTCGACTTCGATGGTGAAGCTGAGCACCGTGCGGATGAGCACGATCATCCCCAGGATCGCGGCGTCTTCGAGTGACGGTTTCGACGTGACGGTCTTGACGATGTCGGCGGCCACGAGCAGTTCCAGACCGAGCAGAATCGCGCCGCCGATCGAATTGCGCAGCGTCTTGAACGCTCTGGCGCCGTCGGTTCGCCGCCAGGTCAGCACGGCCAGACCGATGGCATAGCCCGTTCCGAGCACCATCGACGAGACCCCCAAGATTTCGAACGCCTGGGTGGCCCGTTCGAAGAACTGCTGCAAGTTCACCGTGTCCCCGTCGTCGATCCGTCCCGCGACTCTATTACCGCGGTATTGCTGCGGGGGCAGAATGGTTGGCGATGACGATGAACGCCAAGCGTCGCCGCGTGCACGACAAACTGGCCGCGATGCCCGGTGTGCGTCCCGTGCGCAGGCCGGTGACGCCCGACGGCGACGAGCACTTCGACCTCTTCTATGTGCGCACCGGCAAGAAGTCAGCCCATCCGTTGGTTGTCATCCCCGGCGGACCTGGTGCCGCGTCGATCGCGCTGTACCGGCGCCTGCGCAGGCACGCCGCGGCACGGGGACTCGACGTGATCATGATCGACCACCGCGGCGTCGGCATGTCGCGCCACGACGACCGCGGCGCAGATCTGCCGCCCGAAGCGCTCACCATCGAGCAGGCCGTCGGCGATGTCGCCGCGGTTCTCGACGACGCCCAAGTCGACAAGGCGGTTGTCTACGGCACGTCCTATGGCACGTATCTGGCCGCGGGAGTCGGTGTGCGGCATCCGGATCGGGTGCACGGTATGGTGCTCGACTCGCCGTTGCTGTCAGCTGACGACATCGACGCCGTGCGCGACGAAACCCGTCGCGTGCTCTGGGACGGAGGTGTCCCTGAGACAGCGCAACTGGCTCCGAAGGTGCGAAAGCTCGTCGACGACGGCGTGTTGACCCCGGCCGCAGGTCAACTGACTGCAGCGGTGTACGGCTTGGCCGGACCGGCGATGCTGGCACGCCAACTCGATCTGTTGCTGCAGGACAGGCGAGCGCTGTGGACCGTGCTCGATCAAGCATCGAGGTTTCTCTTCGAACGCAAGGCGCCATATCGCCACGAACCGGACCTGGTGGGACGCATCGGGTTTCGTGAACTCAACTACGGCGCGACACCGGACGGGAAACCGTTGGACCCGGCCGTGGCCTTCCGTGAAATGGCATCACAGCCTTTGGATTTCGACGCTGAGCCCTATGATCTCGCGGCAGAGATGCCGGAGTACGGCTGGCCCACCGTCGTCATCTCCGGCGGACGTGACCTGATCACACCACGGGCCGTCGCCGAACAGATCGTGTCGCTTATCCCGAATTCCGTTCTCGTCGACCTGCCGACCGCAGGGCACAGCATCATCGACGCACGCGAACGCGCCGCCCTGGAGATCGTCGAAACGCTCTACGGCGGCGACATCTCCGCGCTCGCCACGCGTGGTCAAGAGCTGGACGCGGTCCCCGCCAGCATCGGCATCCGGCTCCTGGTCGCCGGCCTCGGTGCAGCCGCGGTCATCGAATCCGCGCTGCCTGCGGCGATTCCGCGAGTGGTGCGGCGGGTGACTTCGTGACCAGATCGTGCGGTGGCCCAGCGCACTGATACGGCAGAATGGGGCGGATGACTGGTAATCCGCGGGCAAGGGGAGGCTCTGGTGCCGCTGCGTGAGTTCATCGTCTCGCCAGGGTTCGTCGGTGCGACGATCCTGGTCGCGGCCTTGATCGTGCTCGGAGCTGTGCTGTATGCCGTCCGGCGGGCGGGCAAACGACTCGACCGGGAGTTGGACCAGCGCGAGCAGTTTCAGCAGGAGGCACTCGACGCCGAGCAGGCCGCACGTGCCTCACAGCAGAGTTGGCAGACGTTCCAGTGGCTGGTCGATACCGCAGGGATTGAACCGGCGGCAGGCGAGGGCGCCACGCTGGGGCTGGGACCGGAGCTCGCGATGGCGACACTGAGGGGACTGCTCCGCGACGCCGAGCGGCTCGAGGACGAAACGCTCGCCGACGCCGTCTCCGCCTACCAGAATCAGTTCGCCCGGATATTGGCGCAGCAGAGTGGCCCGCTCTCCGACGTCGCGGGCGTCGGCGCACCCTCCGGTGAACGGAAACCGCAGCCGTCACCGGCCGCACGGCAACAGCCCACCGAAGCGCAGGAAGACAAGCCGGAAAAGAAGCCGTCACCGGGTGAATCTTCGGCGTCGACAGCGGAGATGGCGGGCGACGGGCGGCGACATCGGCGATGACGTCGCTGCACAGCCACATCCAGGATCTCGGCGTCGACGAGTGGGCATCTCTGACGCGCCGCGCCGCAGCGGAAGCGGTGGAAGCGGCCAAGCGCCGTGGTCAGACGCCGCCGGCGGAGCTGGTTGCGGTCGCCGCCATGACCGAGCGTGAGCTGCTCGATCGTCGGTCACGCAACGGCCAGGCCAGACAACGGCTTTCGCCGACGATGCAGCTGGTGGAAGCCGATCACCTGCGCCGGATCGCCGAAGCCGCCGCGCAGAAGGCGCAGCAGGACAAACTGGACGCCGAGGCCGCCGCCGCGGCGGCACGGGCCGAAGCCGACGAAGCGGCG
>JAEZKH010000163.1 GCA_023415515.1 Actinomycetes bacterium | reverse complement strand
ACCCTGCTGGTGGTCGAGGACGGCATGCCCGGCTTCACCCGCGGTCGCGAGCTGGAGAAGATGGGCTGCAAGGTGCAGGACACCGCGGAGCTGTCGTTCGTCGACGTGCGCGTGCCCGCCGCCAATGTGCTGGGGGCCGACGGGCAGGCGTTTGCCTACCTCGGGCACAACCTGCCTCAGGAGCGGCTGACCGTCGCCGTCGGCTCGGTGGCGCAGGCCCGTTCGGCGATCACGGCGGCCATCGAATACACCCAGAGCCGCAAGGCTTTCGGCACGCCGGTTGCGTCGTTTCAGAACACCAAGTTCGAACTCGCGGCCTGCTCGACCGAGGTCGAGGCCGCCCAGGCCATGCTGGACCGGGCGGTGGCGTTGCACGTCGAGGGCGAGCTCAGCGGTGCCGACGCCGCTCGGGTCAAGTTGTTCTGCACCGAGATGCAGCAGCGGGTGGTCGATCGCTGCCTGCAGCTGTTCGGCGGCTACGGCTACATGATGGAGTATCCGATCGCCCGGCTGTACACCGATGCGCGGGTGGCCCGGATCTATGCCGGCACCAGCGAGGTGATGAAGGTGATCATCGCGAAATCGCTGGGGCTGTAGCGATCCGCCGGGACCGCGTGACCTGGGCTTCAAACTTTTTCCAGTGAGACCCTTGTCACACCGACGCGAACCGACCTACTGTGTGTTCACTAGGTTGGTCCGAGAGGGGGAGTGCCGGTGACCACGACTCGGCCGTACGCCGCCCTTCTCGCCAAAGGTGAGGACCGTAAGCAGCGCATTCTCGACGTCGCGCAGCGGTTGCTGGCTCGCAACGGCTGGCGCAACACCACCTTGGCCCAGATCGCCAAAGAGGCCGGCGTCACCGCGGCGGGCCTGCTGCACCACTTCGAATCCAAAGAACAGCTGCTGCACGCGGTGCTCGATGCCCGCGACGCCGATGACAGCGAGCATGCCGACTACCTGACCGGTGACCTGGTCGAAGGCATCGCGAACGCGGCGGATCGGTTCGACCGGTCACCCCAGCTGGTCGGCACCTTCGCGGTGCTGATGGTGGAGAACATCGCGCCCGACGCCCCGTTGCACGACCGGCTCGTGGACCGCTACCGGCAGGCCGTGCAGATCATCGCCGACCGAATCCGCAGCGGCCAGGCCGAAGGCCGCTACCGAACAGACGTGAACCCGGCTCGTAAGGCCGTGGAGATCCTGGCATTTGTCAACGGAATGGAGACCTCATGGCTGCTCGACCCGTCGATACCGCTGATCGATGTGTTCCGGGAATACTCGAGGTCGCTGGCGAGCCAGCTGATGCGGCCCATCGCATCATGAGGTACCGGCTCGACATCGTCGCGCCCAGCGTCGCCGAGGCGGTGCGGAACGCCGGCGGCTGGATCTTCGACCGGGTGATGGCCGGCTGGGATGTCAACGTACTGCTCACGGAGCCCGGGGGCACCCGACCTCTGACGATCCTCGGCGCGCAAACCGTCGACTTCGAGTCGGTGCTCGCCGCAGGCGACGATCAGCCGCACCCGCAAGCCCTGGCGGTGGCTGCCGACCTCGTCGACACCGACGCCCGGGTCCGCGAGGGCGTGCTGCGGGCCCTGGACTACGGCATGACCGAGGTGGCGCTGTGGGGCGGGGCGCAACCAATCGACCTCGACCGCAGCGTCGATTCGGTCGAGCACCGGTTGAGCTCGGCGGCCCGGCTGTTCAAGGCGCAGGCGCTGGCCGCTGCGGCTGTCGAGGACGTCGCCGTGGCGGCGACGGAGAGTTTTCACAGTGGCGCAATGAGCTGCCCGCCCATCGGTGCGGACCTGGTCCCGGCCGGCTGAGCCGACCGCGCTACTCCGTGATGGAAATGGCCTGCCGGGGACACTGGCGCACCGCATCGCGGACCTGCGCCTCGTTCTCCGGGGTCACCTCGTCAGTCAGCACGTGCAGGTAATCCTGGTCGTCGACCTGGAACACCTCGGGGATGATCCCCATACAGATCGCATTGGCCTCACACAGGCCGAAATCCACTTCGATCTTCATCGCAACACCTTCACTGGTACGTGGGAGTAGCCCCCCACGTTCTGCATCTGGACCCGCCGCAAACCGTCCCACTGCACCTCGTAACGGGGCATGAAGTCAAGCATCTTCTCCAGAGCGATCGCGCTCTCCATGCGGGCCAAGGCTGCGCCGAGGCAGCTGTGGATGCCATAGCCGAGGCCGAGGTTCTGCGCCTCGGTACGGTCGCGGTCGATGTCAAAGGTGTCGGCGTCGGTGAACGCATCGGAGTCCCGGTTGGCCGAGGCCATCAGCAGGAACACCGGTTTGCCTGCCGGAATCTTGCCGCTGGGCACCTCGGTGTCCTTCAGCGTGAACCGGACGTTGTACTGCACCGGGCCCTCGTAGCGCAGCAGTTCCTCCACCGCGGCCGGGACCTTGCTCCGGTCGTCGAGCAGCTTTTGCCACTGGTCGGGGAACCGGGCGAAGTTGACTGCGGCGGTCCCCATCAACTTGGTCACGGTCTCGGCGCCCGCGCCGCCGAGAAGCGTTGCGAAGCCACAGATCTCGATATCGTCGAGACGCCGCATGTTGCCGTCGTCATCGGGAATCTCGGCGGCGATCAGACGGCTGATCATGTCGTCCTGCGGCTCGGCGCGGCGCTGCTGCACCAGGCCGTAGTAGTAGATCCCGGTGTCGATGTTGGCCTGCATGCCGGCTTCGCTGTAGCCGATCTGCCCGGGCTCGCGGCTCAGGCTGGTGTCGATCCAGTGCCGGACCTGCTGGCGGTACTCCTCGGGAACACCGGCCATCCGGGTGATGACCTCGACCGGGAACGGGCCGGAGAAGTCCTGGACGACGTCGAAGTTGTCCGGGTCGGCGGCGGACAGGTACTTGTCGACCAGTTCGATCACCACGTCGCGCTGGGACTGGACCGCGCGCGGGGTGAAGGCCTTGTTCAGCAGGCTGCGCATGTGCCGATGCTCGGGCGGATCCATGAAAATGATGGACTTCTGCGGAGGCTCATCGCCCTTCACCATGGCCAGGTCGCAGCCGCGGGACGACGAGAAGCTCTCGTGGTCCTTCAGCGCCGCCGCGACGTCCTCATGGCGCGAGATGGCGTAGAAGTCCTCGCCTGCGTCGTAGTACAGCGGTGCCTCCTCCCGCATCCGACGGTAGATGTCGAACGGGTTGTTGAAGTACTCCTCTGAGAACGGATCGAAGACGAGTTCGGCCTGGGTCATTGCGTTCTCCTCCGAGGCGAGAGCTGAGTCAAAAGCATTACGGAAGCTTGTTCGATTGTAACGCTAACAGTAGGGC
>JAEZKH010000316.1 GCA_023415515.1 Actinomycetes bacterium | reverse complement strand
CAGCCGAACACCGGGTGGCACGCGAAATCGACCCTGGGCCAAGGGCATTGGTGATCGCAATCGCCGTGTTCGTGCTGCTTCTTTCGTTCATCCTTGCGCACGCCGGCGCGGCGCGGGGCTGGGATGTGCTTGCGGGCAACGACGCCGCGGTGGCCGCCGGGATCTCGCTGCCGTCGCGGGTCTTCGTCTGGTTGACGCTTGTGTTCGGCGTGGGCTTCTCGATGCTGGCGCTGCTGACCAGGAGATGGGCGCTGGCGTGGATCGCGTTGGCGGGTTCCACGCTGGCGTCGTTCTCGGGTCTGCTGGCGGTGTGGTCCCGGCAGACCGCGCCCGAACCGCATCCCGGTCCCGGCATCGGACTGGTCGTGGCCTGGCTCACCGTGATCGTGCTGACCTACAACTGGGCAAGGGCGGTATGGGCGCGCACCGCCCTGCAACTGGCCGCGGAAGAGGAGCGTCGCAGATCGGTGGCCGAACGTCAGACCAAGGGTCTGCTCGACAGCCTCGACGATGACGGCGACAACGGCGACAACGGCAACGGCGCGAAGAAGACCTAACTCTTTCTGCCGAGTGCTTCGGCTGCGGCCTCCGCCCACTGCCGCCACTGCTCGGCGCTCGCCCGTGCCTGCTCGGCGTCCTTGGTGCGTCCCGCCGCGGCAGCCTTCTCGGCCTGCCGCTCGAATTGCTCTGCGCGCTCCCGGAACTGGTCGGCGCGCGCCTGCGCCTCGGGATCGACGCCATGGCTGGGAGCGTCGCGCACCTTCTTCTCGATCGCCCGCAGCCGTCGTTCCAGCTCGGCGCTGCGCTCGCGTGGCACCTTGCCGATCTTGTCCCACTTGTCGCCGATCACGCGCAACGCCGCACGTGCCGCCTCCAGGTCGGACGTGTCGATCTTCTCGGCCTCCGCCAGCAGCGCCTCCTTGGCTTGCGCGTTGGCGCGGAACTCGGCATCGCGCTCGGCCGACACGGCGTTGCGGGCCGTGAAGAACGTGTCCTGGGCGGCCTTGAAACGCTGCCACAGCGCGTCGTCGACGTCCTTGCTGGCGCGCCCGGCCGCCTTCCACTCCGTCAGCAGGTCGCGAAACGCCGCTGCCGTGGGCCCCCAGTCCGTCGAGTCGGCAAGTGCCTCGGCACGCTCACACAGCGATTCCTTGGCCTGTCTCGCGCCTGCGCGCTCGCGGTCGAGTTCGGCGAAATGTGATCCGCGGCGCCGGTTGAACGCCTCGCGCGCCGCGGAGTAGCGCTTCCACAGCGCGTCGTCGGTCTTGCGGTCGAGGCCGCTGATCGTGCGCCACTCCTCGAGGATCTCCCGCAGCCGGTCGCCTGCGGTCTTCCACTGGGTGGCGTTGGCGGCGAGTTCCTCGGCCTCGGCGGCCAACGCCTCCTTACGCGCGGTCTGCGCGGCGCGGTGCTCCTCGCGCTTGGCCTTGTCGGCGGCCGCGGCGGTGTCGGCGTGCTCGACGATCGTCGCCAACCGCGTCGCGAGCGCATCGATGTCGCCGAGAACCGCTGCGGTCGGCAGGGTCTCGGCGAGCGACGTCGCCGCCGCCTTGATCTTGCGCGCATCACCGGTACCCGACGTCAGGCGCCGCTCCATCAACGTGACCTCGGTTTCGAGGTCGTCGAAGCGCCGGCCGAAATGGGCGTACGCGGCTTCGGTGTCGCCCGCCTGCCACGAGCCGATGGTGCGCTCGCCTGCGCTGCTGATCAGCCAGACAGTGCCGTCGGGATCCACCCGGCCGAACCGATGGGGGTCGCTGGACACCGCGGCGTGGACGGGGGGGACGACGGCAGGGGCCGGGCCCGGCCGCGGGCCAGGGCGCGGCGGTCCTGGACGGGGGGCGGGTTTCGAGGTGGTCGCCACCGATTCCGAGGTGGTTTCCTGCCCGCCGGATTCGCTTGTCGTCATCTTCGGTACCTCGCACCCTCCGCGCGGGCACTCCCGCGCACCTGCCGCGCGACGCGGCGCCGGTTTACTTCGACCGCTATTCAAACAGGTCGACCGGCGTGCGTACGCCGATGCCGCCATTTGGCCGGGCGGAACGCCCCGGCTCTTCCCCGATGCCCTCGCGGGGGCGGCCCCACCACACGGCTCGTAGCTCGCCGCTCGATCGTCGCCCGCCTAGGCTCGTCACCGACGACGACTGCGAGGTGATCGATGGGCAAGGCGGACCTGGCCGCCATGCTGGCACTGGGCGCCGCGTTCTTCATCGCGATCGGCGACGTCATCCACCAGCGCTCCGCGCACGATGTCACCGACGAGCCCGTCAGCCACTTCGAGTTGTTCAGCCGGCTGCTGCGCGACGGCCGGTGGTGGCTCGGCAGCGTGGTCGCCGCGGTCGGGTTCGCGCTGCAGGCGGCTGCGCTCGGCCTAGGCTCGGTGCTGCTGGTCCAGGCGCTGCTGGTGACGTCGCTGCTGTTCGCATTGCCGATCAACGCCCGCATCAGCGGTCGCCGGGTGACCCGATGGCAGTGGCTGTGGGCCGCGCTGCTCGCCGCGTCGGTGGCGGTGATCGTGACCGTCGGCAATCCGTCGGCGGGTCACTCGCACGCGTCGTGGAAGACGTGGACCGCGGTCGTGGTCGTGCTCGGTCCCGCACTCATCCTGTGCATCATCGGGGCCGGCATCCTCAGGGGCCCCGCGAGCGCCGTTCTGCTCGGTTTCGTCTCCGGTGCGCTGTGGGGCGTGTTCGCGGTGTTGACCAAGGGTGTGGTGGACCGGCTCGACGACGGTCTGTGGGCCGTCATCGGGACGCCCGAGCTGTATGCGTGGGCGCTGGCCGCGATCGCGGGCACCGCGTATCAGCAGGCGTCCTTCCGCGCCGGCTCACTGACCGCGTCGCTGCCGACCATGACCGTCGCCGAACCGGTGGTCGGCTCGGTCCTCGGCGTGATCGTGCTTGGTGAGACGCTGCGCCCCGGTGACGCCGGGTGGTTCACCCTCGTCGTCGCGATGGCCGCGATGGTGCTCGCCACCGGCGCGCTGGCCCGCGGTGAAGCCGCAGGCGCGGTTGCGAACCAGCCCGTCTAGGCCGGCCCGTTAGTTTGGACGCGTGCTCAGCGCCATCGCGATCGTGCCGTCTGCCCCGGTCCTGGTTCCCGAGCTCGCATCGTCGGCCGCGGGCGAGCTGACCGATCTCCGCGAGGCCGCGTTCGCCGCAGCCGCGACGCTGCCGTCGCAGTGGATCGCGGTCGGCGTCGGCGCCGCCGACCACGTCGTCGGCCCCGAACGGACAGGCACGTTCGCCGGTTACGGGGTCGATGTGCCGGTGGTCCTTTCGCCCGGCGCGGACCATGGCGGCGAGCTACCGCTGTGTGCGCTGATGACGGGCTGGCTGCGCGGTGCCGTGGCGCCCGAGGCCCGCGCCGAGGTGTGGGTGCTCTGCGCAGATCTCGAGCCCGACGCGGCGGTGCAGCGCGGCCGATCACTGCGCATCGAAGCCGACGCCAACGCCGACCCCGTCGGTGTGCTGATCGTCGCCGACGGCCTGCACACGCTCACGCCCCAGGCGCCCGGCGGTTACGACCCCGGTTCGACGGCCGTGCAGGCTGTGCTCGACGACGCGTTGGCGGCCGGTGACACCGCAGCCCTGATGCGGTTGCCGCGCGCGGTCGTCGGCAGGGCCGCCTACCAGGCGCTGGCGGGTCTCGGGGCGCCCCGAACCGCGCGGGAGCTGTACCGCGGGGCGCCCTACGGCGTCGGGTACTTCGCGGGCGTCTGGCGGCCATGAGACCCGTCGCGATCATCGGGCCGACCGGCACAGGGAAGTCGGCGCTCGCACTCGACGTCGCCGAAACGCTCGGCGGCGAAATCGTGAATGCCGATGCGATGCAGCTGTACCGCGGCATGGACATCGGCACCGCGAAGCTGCCCGTCGACGCCCGCCGTGGCATCCCGCACCACCAACTCGACGTGCTCGAGGTGACCGAGACGGCGACCGTCGCGCGTTATCAGCAGGACGCGGCGACCGACGTCGAGCGGATCGCCGCCGCCGGATCGGTGCCGGTCATCGTCGGCGGATCGATGATGTACATCCAGTCCCTCCTCGACGGATGGGCCTTCCCTGCGACCGACCCCGCTGTCCGCGCGAAGTGGGAGCAGCGGCTGGCCGATGTCGGCGTGACGGCGCTGCACACCGAACTCGCCGCCGTCGACCCCGCCGCCGCGTCGTCGATCCTGCCCACCGACGGCCGCCGAATCGTGCGCGCCCTCGAGGTCGTCGAGTTGACCGGCGAGCCTTTCGCGGCGTCGGCCCCGACGATCGGCGCACCCCGCTGGGACACCGCGATCGTCGGCTTGGACTGGGACACCGCGGTTCTCGACGAGCGCATCGCGCGGCGAACGGACACGATGTTCGCCGAGGGACTCGTCGAGGAGGTGCGCGCTCTGCTGGATCGCGGCCTGCGCGACGGGGTGACCGCATCGCGTGCGCTCGGCTACGCACAGGTGATCGACGACCTCGACAGCGGCGGCGACGGCTCGGCCGCACGCGAGCCGACGTTCGTCGGGACCCGTCGGTACGTGCGCAGGCAGCGGTCGTGGTTTCGCCGCGACCACCGGGTCCGCTGGTTGAACGGAGCGGCCGCCGACAATGTCGATGAGGTCCGGCGACTATGGCGCCACGTATCCTGATCAGGTGAAGTTCGCCAAAGGCCACGGCACGCAGAACGACTTCGTGCTGCTGCCCGACCTTGACGGCAGGCTCGTGCTCGAGCCCGCCGCGGTGGCCGCGCTGTGCGACCGCAGGCGGGGGTTGGGTGCCGACGGCGTGCTTCGGGTGACCACTGCGGGCGCCGCCGCCGAGGCCGGTGTCTTCGATCGGCTGCCCGAGGGGGTGTCGGCGCAGGACTGGTACATGGACTACCGCAACGCCGATGGCTCGATCGCGCAGATGTGCGGCAACGGTGTTCGTGTGTTCGCCCACTATCTGCGGGCCAGCGGGTTGGAGACCCGCGATGAGTTCGTCGTCGGGTCGCTGGCGGGCCCGCGGCCCGTCGTGGTGCACGCGTGGAACGCCGCCACCGCCGATGTCACCGTCGAGATGGGCAAGACCAACCGGCTCGGTGCCGGCGAGGCGGTCGTCGGCGGTCGTCGGTTCACCGGCCTGGCGGTCGACGTCGGCAATCCGCATCTGGCGTGCGTCGACCCCGGCCTGACCACCGAGGAACTCGCTGCACTCGATGTGGCCGCGCCGGTCCGGTTCGACACCGCGCAGTTCCCCGAGGGGGTGAACGTCGAAGTGCTCACCGCGCCGTCGAATGGTTCGGTGTCGATGCGGGTACATGAGCGGGGTGTCGGTGAGACCCGTTCGTGCGGAACGGGAACCGTTGCCGCAGCCGTCGCCGCGCTGGCGCACCTGAGCGCGACCGCCGGGACACTGGTCGTCCGCGTGCCCGGCGGCGAGGTCAGCGTCACCGTCACCGACGTCACCAGCTTTCTGCGGGGCCCGTCGGTTCTCGTGGCCGACGGCGACATCTCCGGGGAATGGTGGCGTGCGCAGCATCGTTAATTGGGGTGCATGAAAAGTGATCTCCGTGCGAGTCTTTATTCGCCTATGACTTCTTCCGAATTCCCCCTCAGCGACGTCCCGAGCACAGGTGAGCTGGCCCTCGAAGACCGTACGGCGTTGCGCCGGGTGGCCGGTCTGTCGACCGAACTCGCCGACGTCTCCGAGGTCGAGTACCGCCAGCTACGCCTCGAGCGCGTCGTGCTCGTCGGCGTCTGGACCGAGGGCAGCGCCGCCGACGCCGACGCCAGCCTGGCCGAGTTGGCCGCGCTGGCCGAAACCGCCGGTTCGGAGGTCCTCGAGGGCCTGATCCAGCGCCGCGACAAACCGGATGCGTCCACCTACATCGGCTCAGGCAAGGCCCAGGAGTTGCGCGAGGTGGTGCTGGCCACCGGCGCCGACACCGTCATCTGCGACGGCGAACTCAGCCCCGCGCAGCTGACCGCGCTGGAGAAGGCCGTCAAGGTGAAGGTCATCGACCGCACCGCGCTGATCCTCGACATCTTCGCCCAGCACGCCACCAGCCGGGAGGGCAAGGCCCAGGTGGCGTTGGCGCAGATGGAGTACATGCTGCCGCGGCTGCGCGGCTGGGGTGAGTCGATGTCCCGGCAGGCCGGCGGCCGCGCCGGCGGCAGCGGCGGCGGGGTGGGGCTGCGCGGTCCCGGCGAGACCAAGATCGAGACGGATCGCCGCCGGATCCGCGAGCGAATGGCCAAGCTGCGCCGCGACATCAAGGCGATGAAGAAGGTGCGCGACACCCAGCGCAGCCGCCGACTGGGCAGTGACGTCCCGTCGGTAGCGATCGTCGGGTACACCAACGCCGGAAAGTCCAGCCTGCTCAACGCGCTGACCGGGGCAGGGGTACTGGTGGAGAACGCGTTGTTCGCCACCCTCGAACCCACAACGCGCCGAGGTGAATTCGACGACGGCAGGCCGTTCGTGCTGACCGACACCGTCGGGTTCGTCCGCCATCTGCCGACCCAGCTCGTCGAGGCATTCCGGTCGACGCTGGAGGAGGTCGTCGACGCCGACCTGCTCGTGCACGTGGTGGACGGCTCGGACGTCAACCCGCTCGCGCAGATCGATGCCGTCCGCGAGGTCGTCAACGAGGTCGTGTCCGACCATGACGGCCGACCGGCGCCGGAGTTGGTGGTGGTCAACAAGATCGACGCCGCCGACGGTCTCACGCTCGCACAGTTGCGACGTGCACTGCCCGACGCCGTGTTCGTCTCCGCGCGCACGGGCGACGGCCTCGCGGCGTTGCAGCAGCGGATGGCACAACTGGTGACGCCGACCGACACCGCCGTCGACGTGACCATTCCCTACGACCGCGGCGATCTGGTCGCCCGGGTGCATGCCGACGGCCGGGTGGATGCCACCGAGCACAGTGCGGACGGCACACGGATCAAGGCTCGGGTGCCGGTTGCGTTGGCGGCCAGCTTGAGTGAGTTCGCGACCTTCTGAGCCGGTCGATCACGAACGCCGCGACGGCGGCAACGCAGAGCCAGATGGCCGCGGCGACAACGCCACCGTCGAGAACCGCCGTCGTGTTCGATTTCGGTGCGCCGGGTGTGGCACCCACTTCTGGGCGGATGCGACCCGTAGACCCCATGGGACACGAAAAATGGGGCACCCCCTCGGTGCCCCATTGTTCGTCGTGCGGTCAGCCCTGCTGCTCGGCCTTCTGCCGCTCCTCGGCGGTCTTGGCAGCCGCGCGGGCGCTCTCCGCCTCGGCTTCCTTCTTCGCGGCATTGCGCTGGGCATCGGCCTTGTCCTGCTGTGCTTTGCCCTCGTTGTAGAGGTCATCGCGGCCGGCCACGGCGCCGGCTACTTCCTTGGCCTTGCCTTTCACGCCCTCGACGACGCCCTTGATGGCTTCCTCGGGGCCGCTGTTGTTGTCGTCCGCCATTTGCGCAATCCTCCTTGCGATCGGTTGGTGTGCGTTTCGTTCCCCGAACCGGCAATTCGCTAAACGTATAGCTGCCACCGGTGGTGCAGGTCACACCTCTGCCCCGGAGACCCACGGGCCAACCATCCGGTTGGGTGGTATATCGTCGTGCCAAAGCCCCACCGACTTTCCGGAGGTTCTCCATGGGCAACGTCGTCAAGTACGAGCGCACCCTTTTCGAGCCCGAACACGATCTGTTCCGCGAGTCCTACCGCGCCTTCCTCGACCGGCACGTGGCGCCCTACCACGAGCAGTGGGAGAAGGACAAGATCGTCGACCGCGGCGTCTGGCTTGAGGCGGGCAAACAGGGCTTCCTCGGCATGGCCGTGCCCGAGGAGTACGGCGGCGGCGGCAATCCCGACTTCCGCTACAACGTGGTGCTGACCGAGGAGACCACCGCCGGGCGCTACAGCGGCCTCGGCTTCGGCCTGCACAACGACATCATCGCGCCGTATCTGCTGCACCTAGCCACCGAAGAGCAGAAGCAGCGCTGGCTGCCGAAGTTCTGCAGCGGCGAGATCATCACCGCGATCGCCATGACAGAACCTGGAACCGGCAGCGATCTGCAGGGCATCAAGACCAGGGCGGTCAAAGAGGGCGACCACTACGTGCTCAACGGTGCCAAGACGTTCATCACCAACGGCATCAATGCCGACCTGGTGATCGTGGTGGCCCAGACCGACCCCGACAAAGGGGCACAAGGGTTCTCGCTGCTGGTTGTCGAGCGCGGGATGGAGGGCTTCGAGCGCGGCCGTCATCTCGACAAGATCGGTCTCGACGCTCAGGACACGGCCGAATTGTCGTTCACCGACGTCAAGGTGCCCGCCGAGAACCTGCTCGGCCAGGAGGGCATGGGGTTCATCTACCTGATGCAGAACCTGCCACAGGAGCGACTCAACATCGCGGTCATGGCGGCAGCGGCGATGGAGGCCGTGCTGACCGAGACGCTGCAGTACACCAAGGAGCGCAAGGCTTTTGGCAAGCCGATCGGCAGCCAGCAGAACAGTCGCTTCGTGTTGGCCGAATTGTCCACCGAGGCAACGGCAGTGCGGATCATGGTCGACGAGTTCATTCGTCTACATCTCGACGGCAAGCTATCCGCGGAGCAGGCCTCGATGGCGAAGTGGTACTCGACCGAGAAGCAGGTGCACCTGATCGACCGCTGCCTGCAGTTGCACGGCGGCTACGGCTATATGAGGGAGTACCCGGTCGCCCGCGCGTACCTCGACGCGCGCGTGCAGACCATCTACGGCGGCACCACCGAGATCATGAAGGAGATCATCGGACGCAGCCTCGGCGTGTGACCGGCCCGAACCGTCGCCGGAACGGCCGTCCCGCTGCATATTCTTGATCCGGATTCGGCGAGGTGACTTGGTTATCGACCTCTGCTGACGCAGAGTGAACG